>JBIIRE010000179.1:0-2781 GCA_044341655.1 Ilumatobacteraceae bacterium
TTCCTCGAGGCAGCATGCCCGCGCTTTGGCATCGACGTCACCTTTGTCGATGGCAAATCACCTTCCGCTTTTGCTGAAGCAGTGCGTCCCGGCAAGACCATGCTTGTTATCGCCGAAATTCCTTCTAATCCGATGCTCGATGTTGTTGATCTGGCAGCACTTGGGCAGATCAAGGGTCCTTTCAAACTCGTGGACTCCACAGTGGCTACGCCTGTTGCATTGCGTCCCATCGAACACGGCGCGGACCTGGTGGTGCATTCAGTTACCAAGGGCATAGCCGGGCATAACGACGCAACACTTGGCGTGGTGTCTGGCGAGTCTGAACTGATTGATGCGATTTGGGCATACTCAGTAGTGCACGGTGCAGCACCATCTCCATACGATGCACATAATGCATTGCGAGGCATCAGAACTCTGCCTTTACGCACAAAACATCAGAGTGCAGCTGCATTGACTCTTGCACGACAATTGGAGTCACATCCTGCAATTAGCCGCGTGCGTTATCTCGGATGCGAATCCCACCCTCAACACGAGCTCGCCAAGAGCATGCTCGACCAAAGTTGCACGATTTTGTCTTTTGAATTGAAAGACGGTCTCACAGCCGCAACCAAAACCATGGACGCTCTCAAGTTGATTCGCCGTACAACTTCATTTGGTGGGCCTGAGACATTGATCTGCCATCCAGCAACCAGCACCCATGCAGGCACCGATCCAGCCGAATTGAATGCAGCTGGCGTATCTCCTGGCCTCTTGCGTCTCTCAGTTGGCCTCGAGGATCCTGAGGATCTCTGGGCCGATCTGAGTTCGACTTTTTAACCGCCTGACTCAGGCGTCGATCATGCGTCCTTGGTTGTAATCGTCGTACGCGGCGAGATCCAAAAAGCCGTGACCGCAGTAATTGAAGAGGATCACGCGATCATCGCCCGCTTCTTTGGCTGCCATCGCCTCGTCAATCGCCCCACGAATTGAGTGCCCACACTCAGGGGCGGGCAAACGCCCTTCAACTTTGGCGAACAACGCTGCTGCTTCAAAGGTCTTTGATTGCGGGTAGGCAATCGCTTCCATACGGCCCGAATGCACAAGCGACGAGATGATTGGAGCATCACCGTGATAGCGGAGTCCACCAGCATGAATGGTCGGCGGCATGAAGTCGGCACCCAGTGTGTACATCTCCATCATTGGAGTCATACCTGCAGTGTCACCAAAGTCGTAACCATAGGTTCCCTGAGTGAGGGTCGGGCAGCTAAGCGGCTCAACTGCGAGTAGGCGTACTTCTTTGTCTTCCATGAATGGCAAAGCAACGCCACCAAGATTTGATCCGCCACCGCACGGTGCAATTACAACATCGGGGCGCTTCTCACCCGCCATCGCCAATTGCTCGCGCGCCTCCAAACCAATGATGGTCTGATGAAGCAGAACGTGATTCAAAACTGATCCAAGCGCATAGTGCGTGTCATCGCGACTCACCGCGTCACGCACAGCATCAGAAATCGCCATACCAAGAGAACCAGGCGATGATGGATCGTCAACTGGTGACGGCACACACTCAGCACCCCAGGTCTCCATGATGATTTTGCGATACGGCTTAGCTTCAAAACTGTTGCGCACCATGTAGACCTTTGCGTCAATGCCGTACTGTGCGCACGCAAACGAAAGCGCAGTTCCCCACTGCCCTGCTCCAGTTTCAGTGGTCAATCGTTTGATGCCTTCTTTGGAGTTGTAGTACGCCTGTGGAACCGCTGTGTTCGGCTTATGTGATCCAGCAGGTGACACACTCTCGTCTTTGTAATAGATGCGTGCTGTGGTTCCAAGGGCTTGCTCGAGTCTGATCGCGCGACGCAAGGGAGTTGGACGCCACAGTCGCAGCACATCGAGCACCTCGCCCGGGATGTCGATGTAGGGCGACGCCGACATTTCTTGTTCAATCAGGGCCATCGGAAAGAGTGGCGCAAGATCATCGGGCCCCACTGGTTCTTTGGTGCCGGGATGAAGCGGTGGCTTCAGAGGCTCAGGCATCCGCGGCAAGGCGTTAAACCACGCGGTGGGCATCTTCTCGGCGGCAAGGTTGAACTGCATTATCTCCCCTTCAAAGCGTCAGTTGCTCAAAAGCGAGGCTAGCCAATCCAGCCAGCCCAGTTATCCGCTCAGGACTTCTTTGGTGGGCGCGGAATAAACGCGCTGGTCACCTTGATGTATTCGGCATATCCCTCACGGCGCTTCACGAGCGACTTCTCCAAGAGCGTCACACCGGATACTCGGCGTAGGAAAAGATGCATAAGGGCCGCACCCACCAAACCCCAGGGTGTCACGGTCAAGGCGATGACGGCGAGACCCCACCACACACAAGCGTCCCCAAAATAATTCGGGTGTCTTGTGTATCGCCACAGACCGCGGTTCATTACTTTGCCCGCATTTGAAGGGTCCGATTTGAAACGCGTTAATTGGGCATCGCCAATCGCTTCAAATGCGAGACCGACAGCCCACAGAATGGCTCCGAGAATTGCAACCGATCCAATTTCGGAATCAGATTCGGTCATCACCAACTGCACCGGTAACGACACAACCCACATGATCGTGCCTTGCAATCCAAACACCGTGAACAAGCTGATAATTGGAAACCTTTGCCCCCACCGCTTACGCATCGCCACGTAGCGAAAGTCTTCACCTTTTCCGTGGTTGCGCCACGTGAGGTATGTCGCAAGACGCAAGCCCCAGATAGTTACCAACACCAGCGACAAGGTGGATAAGGCAGAGGTCGTGTCACTGCCCAGATACGTAACC
>JBIIRE010000180.1:0-2733 GCA_044341655.1 Ilumatobacteraceae bacterium
CAAGGGGAAACTGATCATCTGCTGATTTGTTCCGAGTCATCTCACCACCACGGCCTTTCAAAGTGAATGTCTAGAGCATCAATCCCCGCTGCACGAAGTCCTTTGTACGCAGCGAAAAGGAGTGATTCTGGGCCTGCCACTACAACTTCACGTTCTTGCAGATCGGGCACTGATGTGAGCAAAACAGCAGTAGAAAATGGGTCTTTTACAGCCAACGAGGAAGTCGGGCCAACGATTGTCTGCACGCGACCATTTACTCTGACCGCCAGCTCGTTTAACTCCTCCACGTGCACCAAATCCTTCTCGCTGCGTGCTCGGTAGAGAATCACGGGTTCCGTTTCGGGTCCGACGCGTTCCAATAATGATCGAATCGGGCCAATTCCAACACCTCCCGCAATCATGAGCAACTTGTTGCCAGCGAGCACCTCTGGCGTGCACGTGCCGTATGGGCCTTCAACCGCTACTCGTGTTCCGATAGGCAGAGTTCCAAGCGTCTGACTCGCATCGCCACGATCCTTAATCGTGAAGCGAAGACCATCCGTGGTTGGCGCGGCGGACATTGAGTACGGATTTGATTTCCACCATGAGCGGCGCATTACCGGACGCAAGTAGCAAAATTGACCCGCGTCACCACGAAGATTCTCCAGTGCAGGACCGCCGAGGGTGACCACCACTGTGTTTACACCGGTGCTCTCAAGATTTGTGATGTGTAGTGGTTTCAAAACACTTCGCACCACGCGACCCCATCTACCAATCACCAACCAGACGGCAAGGCCGATGTGAACGACAATCCACATCCATCGGGCGATTGGATCCTCGTTGAAGTCACCACCCAGCACGATCGTGTGGGAGAAGGCCAGTGCAAAACCTGCGTATGACAACAGGTGCATGAAGTACCAGGTCTCATACGACATTCGGCGTCGCACGGCACGCAGTGATGTGAACGCCACTACGAGAATGAAAAAAGCACCGACTGTTGCCATCGCCATATATGGCTCACGGCCGGTGAGATCGCGAATGGCACTCCACACTGAGGCTTCGACACTCCAAGACATCACACCACTCCAGATGTGAACGACCAATGCAATAGCCATCGTTTCACCAAGAATGCGATGCCAGTTGTACATGGTGTCAAGGCCGAACTTGCGCTCGACCTGGGTGGAACGAATGGACAATGCAACGCCAACCAAACCCGTGAAGGATGCAAAGAGCCCTGATAGCCGCGAGACTGAAGTCCAGCGATCGAGGGCTGAGCCCGCCAGCATGTCAACGCCGCCGTGGCGCAACCACACCCCCATGACCACCATGGTTGCCACAGCCGTGATGGCCACGACATCAATGTCGAGCAACGCGCTGCGTGCCGGACGCCGCAACTGCCTTACCTCTGGCGATTTATCGTTGAGCATGTAACTCTTTCGTAATCTCCATGTTATTTCACTCAGTACATGCAATGTTTCGCGCCATCAAAACACAAAATGTCACTGGGCGCTTCAGGACAGACGCTTTCACTGGACCCAACAATTCTTAACATATGCTGTGAATGATGGCCTCAATCACCGATCAGGAAACAAGGATCATCAGTGTCGCAATGCGTCATCTTGATGAATTTGGTGAGAAAAACTTTCGACTACGTCAAGTTGCAGACGAAGTAGGTATTCGTGAATCCACTCTGTTTTACTACTTTAAAAATCGAGAACACCTCATTGTTGTGGCACACATTGAAAGGTTCAAAAAAAGTTTGATAACAACGATCGATCCTTTTATTGAGGCAGTTCAAACTTGTGAGTCTCAAGAAGCTTTTGTTCAAATAGTAAAGAATGTGTTGATTCACTCATTTGACGAAAGCCGCAAGGAAGTTCGCCTCATCAGAAGTGAGCTGATAGGCAATACTCGCCACCGCGTCGTCCTCCACGAGGCTCTTCGTGATGCGATTGATTCAGCACTGATTGATGCCATTGATTCCCTGAACATCGCAAAATGCAATGGTTGGCTACGTGAGAGTGTCGATCCTCGAACACTTGCCGTTTTCATGTTGTCTCTGATCAGTAGCTTTGTGATTCCTGAAGTTGTTGATGATCGGAACTTGAGTGCTGAATGGGAAAAGATGGCGATTCAGGCAATAACAGCAATTATCTCGAGCAACTGATCGTGACTGAAAGCGCCAAACATTTCATGTTCTACCTCCAGCTTAAGAAGCCCAAAATTTGGCCCGGTTCAGACCGAGTCCAATTGTAAGTAGGAGCAGTACTGAGACGACTAACTTCTCCATTGCGTTGATGCCGGTCGGTGGTAGCTCTTCCTCGCCAACGGTTGGCGTGATAGTGGCATGGACAATTTGTCCAACGACATCAGCCACCACATATTTTACTGGTGAAGCAGTACCAGTAAAAGTAGGCAATGGATCAAAAGTCACAACACCAGTAGTGGTGTTCACCGTATAAGTGCCCTCACCAGGTACTGTCAACGAAGTCAACCTACATACAGAATTCGCCGTTGAAGTCGTGGCACACAACCGCACAGTAGAAGGCACAAGCGAAGCAGCCGTATCAGGGGTGTCGTTGTTCAACGGTGAAAACACTTGATTCGTGTCAAACTCCCCAGAAGATGTGTCATTCACAGCAACAGGCGGCGCTGGAACCACAGGAGTCAAAGTTGAAGTCGCGGTCTGACCAAACTGATCAACAATCTGATAAGTAACCGCAGTCTTATTGCCTTGTGTCGCGTTCACATCAG
>JBIIRE010000006.1:0-26408 GCA_044341655.1 Ilumatobacteraceae bacterium
AACACGTCAGGGAAATAATGCTTACTGATCCAGCACGATTGGTGTCCGTATCTACCCACCGTGATTTCCGATATGCCGCGCCCACGCCCGATCACTTCATCCCGCTTCTGTATACAGCGGGCATCGCGGTCGCATCTGGGTGCAAAGTAACCACCATTTGTGAGGGTTATGACCTCGGTTCCTTATCCATGACCTCATATAGAGTGGGCTGAAATCGGCACTTGTATTTCTTGGGTTACGGTTGGATATGCGTCGTTTCCTGGTTTTCCTATCGGTGTTTTCAGTGTTCGGGGTTTTACTGATTCAACCAGTGAGTCCAGTGCGCGCAACCGACTCTGTTCCTGTGGAAGAAACACAACTGATTTCAACCAGCCGAGTTGTTGTCTATCACGCTCCTCGTTCGGGCCCTTCGGTCAACGCCATCGAAACCGCAACGGAACTTGAAGCGCATAGATCAGAAACCTCGGATGCTGCACGAACAATTGTCAACTTCGACGAGGTATTGTCCGGCGAATCATTGTCTGACGCAATCGCCGATATGGAAAATCTCCCTGGAGTGATCGCGGTGGAACCTTCAATCCGACTCCGCGCTTCGGTAATTCCAAATGATCCGTTATTTGCCACTGATCCTGCAACAAACGGGCAGTGGTACCTACGGAAGTCCGACGATGTCCCTGGTGCGATTAACGCTGAAGCCCTGTGGAGCGAAACCACGGGGTCAAATGACACCGTGGTTGCAATTCTCGATACTGGCTACACCGACCATGAAGATCTCGATCCTGCTCGCATAATTGGTCAAGCCGATTTGATCAGTGCGGATGATGTCGGAGTTTTTCTCTCCGCAAATGATGGTGATGGACGCGATACTGATGCCCATGACCCTGGTGATTGGGTGACTTCAGCAGATGATGAGCAGTTTGGCGGCGGTTGTGGCACTGAGGATTCAAGCTGGCACGGCACCCACGTGTCAGGCATCATCGCAGCAACTGCGAACAACTCAAAAGGTGGCGTGGGTATCAACTGGAATACAAAGCTCCTCCAAGTGCGCGTGCTCGGAAAATGTGGTGGATATGACACTGATATAGCAGACGGCATCAAGTGGGCAGCTGGTGGTTCGGTTTCAGGATTGGCTGACAACCCCAACCCTGCCGACGTGATCAACCTGAGCCTCGGCGGCTATGGAGAGTGTGGTCTATACACACAAAACGCTATTGACTACGCGGTCTCATCTGGTGCTGTAGTTGTTGTGGCAGCTGGCAACGACAATGAAAATGCTTCGAATGCAACACCAGCGAATTGCAACAACGTTGTGGTGGTTGGAGCAGTAAATAACCGTGGCGCTCGCGCGGCGTTTTCTAACTACGGATCAATAGTTGATGTCGCTGCACCAGGCGTCAACATCTTGAACACCCTCAACGATGGACTCACCTCACCAATTCCCTCACCTGCGCCCGGTGGCGACGAATATCGAATGGAGTCGGGGACTTCAATGGCCGCGCCAATAGTGTCGGCGGTTGCCGCGATCATCATGGGCGAAAACCCATCGCTAACCCCCGCGCAAGTGGAGCAGCAACTCCAGGAATCTGGACGAGGCTTTCCGGTAGCAACAACCACCAATTTTGACTGCAACAACTCCACACGTAGATGTGGCGAATCACTTCTTGACGCATGGGGAGCAATCGGCAATATCACACCAGTCAGCGCACCATCTGTTGTGGTGAGCAACACAGATCTTCGGATCAGTTTCCGGGCCAGCCCAAATGCTGATCACTACTTCGTATTTCGAAACGGTACGCGGATCAGAAATGCTTTGCAGTCAACATCCTTTGTAGACCGAGAGCGCGCAACCTTTACGGGCACCGTAAACTATCGAATAGTCGCCAAAAATTTCAACAACACCGAATCTTCACCGGATGAGAACATCAGCTTCACTGTGATCCGCACCGCAAGCCGGCCAGTAATCACCGTTCAAGGTGGCATTGAATCCGCAACGATAAACGTAAATTGGAATCCATCGTCACCCGCAATTACAAAGTGGTGTGTTTACCAAAATGGCGAACGCCAGGGATGTTTTGCTGCCAGTGTTCGTACGAAGGTGATTTCGGCGCCTGCTGGTGAACAAAGCTTTTGGGTTCGCACTGTCAATGCCAATGGCGCTTCGGTGCCGAGCAAGATAAAAACTATCCCCATCTCACTGGACTGAACTAAAAACTCGTACCACCGTCAATATTGATCAACGCCCCAGTCAAATAGCCTGCTCTCTTTGAAAGCAAGAAAGCGATGAGTTCACCTACCTCTTTGGGTTGCCCTGGTCGTTGCAGCGAGACATCCAGGTGCCACTCCTCCACCATTACCTGTTCAAGTAAGCCCTCGGGCGGCAGTCCGCGCTGCTCGGAGAGCATCTTGCGCAACATCTGAAGAGATTCGGTCTCAATAGCGCCAGGGGCAATGCAGTTCGCGCGCACACCTTGGCGGCCATAAGTTTTGGCGATCCCTTTAGTAAACACGGCAACCGCGGACTTCAGTGATGCATAAGGAAGGCGTGCGATTTCAGGTGCTCGAATTGAATACGCCGCGGTGGTGACTAGCGCACCCTTAGTAGCAATCAGATACGGGAGAGATGCTTCAACGCTTCGAGTTACACCCAAAAGCACATCGCGAAATACATCAGTCCATTCCTCATCACTGATCTCAATTGGCGAGTGGCCGATGATTCCAGTTGTGATTCCGACACCGTGAATTTCACCCAATGCCGCTTGCGCACGCGCCATGACATCAGCGGCACCACCCGTTGCAGACACATCGCCCGCGACACCCGTAGCGCCGATGCGTGCAGCAACATCGCCAGTTTTTTGTGGGTCACGGCCCACGATCACAACGTTTGCACCTTCACCTACGAGCGTTTCTGCAGCAGCAAACCCCATCCCTGATGTGCCACCTACGATCACGACACCTTTACCTGCAAGACCAAGATCCATTGTCTACTCCCTATCTATTCGCGCCAAAGGTTGCACCGGCGCTGGTTCCATCCACGAATACGTTTCGCGTATCAAAGAGCCACTTGCCATTCACCTTCTTGTACGTATCTATGTAGCGACCCCAGTGGTCCAGTCCAATATGTGTGAGCACCGCAAAATAGCAACGACCGCGCGCGGCGGTTTCGCTCTCGATATCAATCTGATGTGTGGCCACAAAATGCCGAACATATTTGGGCACGTCCACAGATTCGAGTCGGCCCTTCGCATTGTTGAAGATATTGATGATCTCCGACTTGCCTGAATATGCCGCTCCACCATCAATTGTCATCACTGATGTGTCATCAAAAAGTTCGAGGAGTTGAGGAAAGCGCCCCGTGTCGCTGTTCGAGTTATACCTGGTTACCAAATCACGAATTTCTTCGCGTGCGATTACTTCCCAGAGTTCCATGCACCCCCCGATGTCATGTCTTGCAATAGATGCGATGCCAAACAATAACGCCCACTCGCAGGAGCCTGGTCACGAGCCAAGCGAGTAGGTTTGGTGTGTCTATGAAGTATTTCTTTCAATACCCCGACCTCATTGGCCCTGTCGGATCGCTGTTAGATGCCGGCCCGATTCAGGAACTAGCAGTTGCCTGCGAACAAAGTGGCTGGGGGGCGTTCTCATTCACCGATCACCCGGCTCCAGGTGCGCGTTGGCTGAGTAGTGGAGGGCACCAATCTTTGGACCCGTTTGTTGCGTTAACCGCCGTTGCAGCTGTTACCTCGAAGATCCTGTTGGTTCCATACTTGGTTGTTCTCCCCTACAGGAACCCTTTCATTACCGCAAAAGCGGCCGCCACAGTTGACCTCATTTCGAATGGACGCTTCGTGCTCGGTGTTGGTGCTGGATATTTGAAAGGTGAATACCACGCAGTCGGTGTGAACTTTGACGAGCGCAATGCACTATTTGACGAGTCGATTGAAGCAATGCGTAAGTACTGGAAGGGAGAGCCATTCAGTCACGATGGAATTCATTTCAGTGCTCGCGAGATTCTCGCCTTGCCTGCGCCACCAAGGCGCAACATTCCGATCTGGATCGGCGGTAATGCCAAGCTCACAAAGCGTCGCGTAGCCGAACGCGCCGAGGGATGGATGCCATTACTTGGAGATCCAACCTTGATGAACACCACCCGCACTCCCGCGATCGAGAACCTTGGGCGCGAAATTGAGGAAGTGAAATCCATGGCGGGCTCCCGAGCAGAATCTCTTGAATTCGTAATTGCAATGCCACATGGCCTAGATAAAGATCCAAAATCAAATGCACGCGCCATCCGCGACGAAGTTAAGCGGCTAGAAGACATCGGCATTACTTGGGTGGTCTCAGCACCCCCATGGAACCCGGCACCGCACGCGATCAACTGGATACGTGACTACGGTGAGTACGTCATCAACGCAAGCTGATCACAGTTCTGATGCATCGAAGAGACATCCCAGAACCTCTTTGACTGTCGTGTCCGCTGTTAGGATTTCTAACACTTAAGTCACATGTTAAGAAGGGCCTCGGGAGTTGAGCGAGCAAGCAATCGGCGTTCAGGACGCAGCCGAACAAATCCACATTGTCACCGAGTTTGACCTCTCATCAACCCCATACGAAGACCACACGCATGGATTCACCGAAATCCACGAACACCTCTCTTCACTCCAATCAGGTGCTTCATATGTGACCGTCTTGTTGACTCACGCTGATGTGCTGATTGGTACAACCGCATTCAGCCAGACCCAACCGCGGGTGCCAGTCACTGTCGATATGAGCCACCGCCAGCTGGCCAAACTGGTTCCTGGAACTCGCGTGGATATTGACAGTCGGATCTTGCGAATTGGCAATGCCGCAATCGTGGGTGAGGTTGTATTCACAGCCAATGAAATAGTTGTGGCGACAACACACGTGACTTTCTCGATCTCCCCTAGACCACAGGACAGTGGATCAATCGAATTACCCCTGGGAGTTACCCGTTACGGTAAGAAACCAACGATGCACCTGATACCTCGATGTGGGGTGCGAATGTTGGAATCAGGCATTACCGAGATTGATCTCACAGCCGAGAACATAAATGCATCGAAGGGACTACAAGGGGGCATGTCTGCGTTTGCTGGCGAGTACGCCGCCGAGTCATTGCTAGCGCCTGGTGAAGCCCTTATTGATTGTGATGTTCGCTATCTTTCTGGAATCCGAACAGGACCTGCACGTGCATATGCCAAGCGGATCGCGCCGAATCTAATTCGAGTAGAAATCAAAGACCACGGCAAGGACGACCGAATGTGCGTGCTTGCCACATTTAGAACAGGAGCATGGTGATGCATGTATCAGTTGATCGAGATCTCTGCACCGGACACGGGCGCTGCTACGTACTCGGCCCGGATGTTTTTGACGCCGATGAGAGTGGCTACTGCGTGGTGAAAGTGAGTGAGGTTGATGGAGATCTTCTCGAACAGGCACGCATCGGCATGAACAACTGCCCAGAGGACGCGATCAAGATCTCCTGACCTTGTGTGTCAGTGCTTGAGCGGTTCAGCGATCGGCCGAACCATTGATTCTTGGGCAAAACTAGCCACCATCTGACCGCTCGGGTTGTAGACATCTCCCCGACCAAATGCACGACCACGCGCCAAGATCGGACTGTGCTGACTGATTAGGCACCAGTCGTTGATGTCACATTCACGATGGAACCACATTGAATGCGAAGTGACCGCAGTGTGAATTTTCTGAGTGGAGTCCGCTTCAGAAAGTTCAGGGATCGGACGCAATGCGGTACCAATGATCGTGAGGTCCGTTGAGTGGGCGATGAGACCTTGGTGATACCTCTGGTTCTCAGGAAGTTTTCGGTCATCAACCTTCACCCAAAATGCGAAGTCCGCAGGACCCACTTTGCGATCGCTCAATTCGACACCATCCACGACACGAGTGGCGAATGGCATCATTCCCAGATCTCGCTCGGGGTGATCTTCGGGCTTGCCAAATGATGGTGCCGGATCTTGATTTTCAAAGCTTTCATCAGGCGCATGCATCTGCACATTGGCCACGAAAAAGACCTTGCCTTCTTGAGCGGCAGAAATTCGGCGTGTGGAGAAGCTGCGACCATCATGCGGTGATTCCACCACGAACTCCAGTGGAGCATGCACAGTGCCTTCACGCGGGAAGTATGCATGAAGTGATTTAACTGTTTTGCCCGGCGAGGTTGCATGTCCAAGCGCAACCGCTTGAGCCAACAACTGACCACCAAAAATTCGGTAATACGCAAGATCAAGATTTGATGCGCTCCAGACACCTTCACGTACTTCAGATACGTTCATGCAGTCCAGCAGAGAGTCAAGTGAAAAATTCGGCATAGATCCGCCCTTACTTACTTAGTGCGATGCTTGATCAAGATGAGCGCGAGCGGCGCTAACTGAACCGGTGAAATCAACACGGCCGTGCGCCATTACGACAACACTGTCTGCGATGTTGAGGGCATGGTGAACGTGTTGTTCGATAATGAGTAGCGATGTGCCACTCTTTTTAATCTCAGCTAGCGCGCGATAAACGTCGTCAATGACCATCGGAGCCAGGCCGAGAGAAAGCTCATCACCAATGAACAACTTTGGCTGGGTCATGATCACACCAGCTAAAGCGAGCATGCGCTGCTCACCACCCGAGAGGGTTCCTGCGATTTGATGACGCCGCTCAGCAAGACGCGGGAATAGCTCGAATGCCCGCTCAAGTCGTGCCGTGTCGCGTGATACCGCGCGATCGCCAGACATCAAGATGTTCTCTTCAACAGTGAGTGTGGCAAATACCGAGCGACCCTCGGGTGCATGAAACACGCCGGCACGTGCGAACTTGAATGCACGCTTCTTCTTCATCGACTCGCCGTTCACGTAAACCGTGCCAGCAGTTGGAGCGATGAGTCCACTAGCAATGCGTGCTACTGAGGTCTTGCCTGAGCCGTTGGAGCCAAGTAATGCCACGGCCTCGCCCTCACCGACTTTGAATGACACATCAAAGAGGGCTTTAAACGGGCCGTACGAGGCACTCACGTTTTCAAATGCGAGTGTGGATTCAGCGCTCATTGTTGCGCTCCTTCACCATCGCCAAGATAAGCGCGGCGTAGTTCCTCGCTCTTCATCACTTCAGGAGTTGAACCATTGATGATGGGGCGACCGAGATCCATCAGGTACGCCCGTTGTGTGAATGAGCTAACCAGGTCCACGTCATGCTCGACCAAGAGAATCGCAAATTTGCGCTCTTGCTGAATGCGCAAAAGCGCTTCGGCAAACGCCTCGGTTTCCTGCACGTCCAAGCCTGACGATGGCTCATCCAGCAAAAGAAGCTTTGGTTGCACCATTAACGCACGAGCAATCTCAACTAGTCGCCCCTTACCCAAACTGAGTGAGTCAATCAGTTCATGGCGGATGTCACCGAGCCCGAGCAACTCAACAACTTCGTCACAGGCAGCGAGTTCCACTTTAGAAGGGCTTCCCTGCCAGATCAGGTCGCGTAAGAAACTTCCCCGACCATTGCGTGAGCGCTCGGCTACTACCAAGTGCTCACGAACCGTAAGCCCGGAGAACAGTTCAATTCGCTGAAAGGTGCGACCGAAGCCAAGTCGAGCACGCTTGTAGACGGGAAGATTGTTTACCTCTTTGCCGTCAAAGACAATTACGCCACTATCCGGATTAAGCACACCGAGCAGGCAGTTGAAGAAAGTCGTCTTACCGGCACCATTGGGGCCGATCAGTCCAACCCGCTCACCCGCTTCGATGTCGATGAACATTTCATCGAGTGCTCGAAGGCTGCCAAAGGTTTTGCCGATCTCGGCTGCATGCAACAGGCTCATGACTGCACCTCAGTCTTTGAGGCTTGCTTGCGTGCATTAAATCGACTGATTAAGCGATCAAATCTACGAACCGACTTCTGTTCGGAGTACTCAAGCACACCTTCTGGATGCTTTGAGAAGTTAATGGCACCGAGTCCAAACAATGCGAACTGCCATTGGGGCGCGAGGTGCAGCAAGCGAATGAGAATGAGATCTGGGAAAACGCGGAATACCACGCCACCCTGAATTGCACCTGAAACTCGGCGGCTCGCAAGCGTGATAACCAAGACCAGCCAGAACAGTCCAGTTAGCGGAGCAAAGTTCGATCCGTAGTTAACAGACTCCTGACCGATCACCAGTAAAGCGCCACCGAATGCCGCCAAACCAGAAGATGCTGCGAATGCAACAATGCGCCAGCGAGTTGGGTTGATGCCCACTGATTGTGATGCAACTTCACTGCCGCGCAGCGCCTGCAACATGTAGCCCGTGGTTCCACGCTTCAATGCCGACACAAACAGCGAGCAGATAATCAAGAGAACAACACATAACAAGAAGAAGGACTTGTCGTTACCAAAGTCCAATCCACCCAAAGTGGGTCGAGGAATTTCAGCGGTCTGCATTGATGTGGGGCCAACCCACGGGAACTTCACCATCACGGCATCAAAGAAGAATGCGAATGCCAGTGTGGCAAGTGCCAGCCAAATATGACCAAGACGCAATACCGGCAGGGCCAGCAGAGCACCAACTGCCGCACCCAAAGCGGCACCAATGAGGGCCGCAAGCAACGACGACATCTCAAAGTTCTTCGTCAGCTGGAACACCGTGAACGCACCAATAGCGCCGAACGAGGTCAGGGCGAGCGAGATCTGGCCACCCATTCCAGTGAACACTGTGATCGCCAAGAAAATGATTGAGTAGATCACTGCTTCGGTAAAGAGCAACATCCAAAACTGGTCAGCCGATGTAAGAACCCAGATAAAGATTCCAACACCCATCAACAGGCTCGGAATCAAGGCAATGCGACTCGCCCACGGAGACACATGTGCGATCGAGATGGTGTCTGTGGGTGGATCCACTGCTGCCATCGGATCACGACTTTCTTTGGAAGCCTTGATGCCTGGCATGAAAACGAGAATCGCAAACAACATCACGAAGGGCAACGACGGCCCGAGGTTCTGGCCAATGATGCTGGTTGGCGTGATGTAAGTCGGAAGAATTGTGTTCATAATGCCGAGGAAGAAACCTCCGGCAAGTGCGAGTGGCAAGCTCACGAGTTTTCCTAGCGCTGCAGCAGCAATTGCCACAATCACCAATTGGAAGAAGCTGCCAGGCTCAATGGTGGTGATGCTCGTTGAACAGAGCAACACACCGGCCAAGCCTGCATACAGGCTTGAGAGACCCCAAGCGAATGATGAAACCTTTTCGGCATCAATTCCCCGCAACTCGGTCATTCGGGGGCTTTCAACCACTCCGCGCATGTGCAGACCGAGTCGCGTGAATCGGAACAGGGCAAACAAAATGAGTGCGCCGAGGATTGCCACAGTGAACTGAACAATCTCGTCGCGTGTGATCGGATAACGATCAAGAATTCGGTAGAAGACTTTTCCATCCGGAACGATTCCCACCGCTCCGAAAACTGACTCGCGCTCGAAATCTGTCACGATCTTGAAGATTTCAGGCAGTGCGACCATCAAACCTGCGGTCACTACGAGCCTTGCCACAGGAGAGGCCGTTCTGAGGTTCTTGAACACAAACTGGTTGAGCAACACACCGATCAACGGTGCGAGGATTCCAACCGAGATGAGTAAGGACACCCAGATCGGCCACTCCCTGCGGACATGGAGTTCAAAGTAAGTGGCAGCTGAAACATAAGCCTGCGCACCAAAGGCAAGGTTCAGAATTCCTGACGTCTTGTACGTCAGGGTGAACCCAATGGCGATGAGTGCGTAGACCGAGCCGACAGGCAGTCCTTGAATGACTGCCTGTACGAACTCGTCTACTGCTCCAATTGCAAGCACTTACTTACCTTGCTGTTCTAACTTGACGCTGGTCAGCCGGCGTCAGAGAACGACGTGGCTACTGGATCTTCTAGTGCGTCAGTCGGGTTTGGCCAGCAATTGAATGGCTTGCCTGCCTCACCTGACCACTGCTCGAATACTCCACCAACAATCTGAACCGTATTGGTGCAGGTTTGCTTGTAACCGTGTGTTGTCGGATCAGCAGCTGTAGGAAGCTTCCACTGGGTGCTCAAGTTGATCGGAGCAATCAGACCGCCTGCGCTGTACTCAGTGATTGCGCGAAGCGCATCCTTGACTCCAACTTGGCTGAATTCTGGACCAGCTGCGAGCAGACCGGTGAAGAAGGTGTCGGCATTGATCCAGCCCACCATGGTGAGCTCTTCAGACTTGAGGCCAAGCTTCTCGGTGTACTCGAGGAACTTTGCCTGGGTCTCAGATTCAATCTTGGCTTCGAATGGCACGAATGAAACACCAACGAGGTCGCCTTCAAAGATTGCAGCGTTTGCCTTAATGAAGTCCTGATTGTAGGTGTTCGGATGGAGCATGATCACATCATCCATGCCCTGCTTCTGCAGTTCTTCGCCGAGCTTCTTCATGCCGTTCAAGTCGATGCACGTGGTGATCAACTCAACACCGGCTTCCTTCATCTTGGAAACCTGTGGCGCGATACCAGTTGGCAGACCGAAGGCCAGCGTGTCGTCGAAGTAAGCAACTTCGATATCTGGCGTGTACTGCTCGAACGACTTCTTGCCGAGCTGTGCGCACACCTTGGAGTTTTCACTCACGCCATAACCAATTGATGCCACCTTGGTGACACCAAGCTGGGAGGCAATCCATGGGTTAATTGGGCTGGTGCAGTCTTGGCACGTCACAGCCATGGACGGGAAGATGTAGTCGTTGTCTGCCGGCTCGCGGTGGATGCCCCAGCTAAAGGTTGGCATTCCGCATTCCTGCAAGGTGGTGGCACCAGAGAACAACAGCGGGGCAACGAAGGTTGCGAAGGTCTTTCCACCTGCACATACTTCTGTGGCCTTGTCCTTGTTCTTTGCAAGCGCATCGTCAATCACTTCGTCAAGGACGAGCTTGCGGCCGTAGATGCCACCTTCATCGTTACGCCATTCGAAGTAAGCCTTCACTCCGTCTGCGTATGCGTTGAGAATGTTTGTGCCAAGTGGGTTGCTTGAGAGCACACCAATTGCCTTGGCAACGATTTCCGTGTCACTTACACCGGGAACACCAGTGAGAGAAACGAATGTGTCGCGGTCTCCACCTGAACCACCAGCGGTGGTTGTGGTTTCGCCGCCAGCCGTTGTTTCGGTTGAGCCCTCGTCGTCACCTGAGTTGCCACAGGCCCCCACGATCAGGGCTACCGCTGCAAAAGCGGATAGCAGTTTGAATTTCTTTGCAACCATTTGTTTCCCCCAAACGTCCAAAGGTTGATATGTCTCAGCTACCGATAACTCCTAGGAGCAGGTAGTCCTAACAATGTAGTCACATTTGGCAAGGCTCTGAAAACAGAACGTAGTAACTACCCACTAGTTACTTGCACAGGCTCATGTCCCTAGTATCGCGGTGGGATTTGAAGGGGGAAAAGTGGACGACATTTCTAAGGAAACATCATTGGACGGGCAGGTTGCACTCGTAACTGGTGGAGGGGCAGGCATCGGACGCGGTATATCTGTCGCTCTTGCCGCTCACGGCGCCAAAGTCGTAATCGCTGAGATCGACGCCGCACGCGCAGCCCAAACCCAAGAAATCATTGAGTCCTCGGGTGGTGTGGCAGTGGCAGCGATCACTGACGTAATGGATACTGACCAGATCCGGTCTGCAGTAGATCTCGCAGAGAGTAAATATGGCGGGCTTGACATTTTGATAAATAACGCCGGCGGAGTCGCTGGGAAAAATTTCATTGATCAGTCCGAGCGCAGTTGGAGGCGCCACATCGACATCAACCTTGTGAGCATGTTGGCCGCCACCCATGCCGGGGCGCACCTGATGATCAAGGGTGGACGCGGTGGAAGCATCGTCAACATCACCTCAATCGAGGGTTCACGGGCAGCTCCTAAATATGCGGTTTACTCAGCTTGCAAGGCTGGAATGATCAACTTCACTCGCACGATGGCACTCGAGTTGGCCGAGTATGGAATTCGGGTCAACTGTCTCGCACCCGACATCACACGCACACCTGGAATGCATGGATGGATGAGTGGCCCAGTGGATGAAGAAGAACTAAAGCGTGCACAAGGCATACCCGCTACAAGCATTCAGAGTTATGTTCCACTCGGTCGTGAAGGTGACACGAAAGATTTGGGAAATGCGGCGGTGTTCCTGTGTTCGAACATGGCCTCATACATCACCGGTGCCATTATCCCTGTTGACGGTGGAACTTGGGCTTCAGCGGGCTGGACTCGTACTCCCGATAACTCTGGTTGGAGACTGCAGTCCTAACGGCGCGAAGTTGCGCGCAACGCTCCAAGCATCTGGCGAAAATGATCAAGCTTCCAGCCGTCTTGGTCTTCGCCCCATCCAATCTTGCCGTCATACTCCCACCGCATGAGTGAGTTTGCGCCGCTGCCGTGTTCGCACATGTGACTCACTGCAAATCCTTCAGCTTCCATTGAGCGCCCGGTACGGTCCACGAGTTCAACTTCCATGTGTGTGTTCCAACCCGTCTTTGGGTCGCGATAACTACGCATCTTGCTCTTCGTCTTATCGAGGCGTTCAAAAACTCCGTCCTTTAGCAACCAGCCAACATTCATCGGTGACCAGCCCTTGGCATCGCCGTCTTGCACACGAACAAATCCAAGAAAACCTGTGTGTGCGTCGGTGTGGCCAAAGATGTAATCAATGCGACCGCGTCCGCGTTGGCGTTCAATCTCGCGCCAAGCGGGCCCTCCTGGATTGCGCACTTTGTAATCGCCACGCACATATTCGGCCTTCTGGCTCTGCGAATGATGACCCCCACGCGGGCCCCATGTGCGATCACGCACTGAATAGCAGTCAATCGGAATTCGTTCGCCGTGCAGAACTATCTCACCGGTTAAGTGTCCGAGTTGGTCTAAGTGTGGATTGTGTAACGCAGGTGCTTCACCAGGCGTGAACCGATGAGGTGGATGGACACTGCGATGTTCAAATTCAATGCTGAAGTTTTCATTCGAATCTGAATATCCAATGTGATAATCCATCAGTGGTTTCAGCATCTTGATACTAAAACCGCCTTCAGGAAACTGAATGTCACGCAGGTCAACACTTGGATCTATCGGTATCTGCTCTTGGCTTTTGTAATAGGCGAGGCGTCCTAGATCGGCTCCTGAGGGATCCCATGCAAAAACCCGCCAAGTAACCGTGCCTTTATTGGTATTGCGTCCGGCGTGCAGCCAGCCACCTATGCCTCGCTCGGGCACGTTAAACGACCACCAGGTTGTCTCGAACCAGAACGGATCGTCTGATGCGTTGTGATACTGGTCGTCTTCGTAGACGAACGGTGTTTCTTCGCTCACTGACTCATTCATTTTCTACCCCGCTCAAAAACTAGTGCCGAACATCAAATTAGCGATCACAATTGATCAAGAAACCGAAGCGCCGCGGTGGCCATCTCGTTACGCCAAATACTGACAACGTCACCCGACGAATCAACTTCGCTCGGAAAGTGTTGCAGCGATTGATGCACAACCTCGCGCTGGAGTTCTAACAGCGCTGATGTATCTATCTTCAACAATCGCGCTAGCTCAATTTTCAAAAGAAGCTCACTGCGAAATTCACGCAGATGATTCACTGGAGTGTCTAACCATTCACGCAACGCATTGCGTCCCAAACGTGTTGCACGGTAGATGGTGCGAGTTCCTCCAGCAACACCAGGCTCTTCGTGCGCTGCTTCCACCAGGCCGCGGAGGGCCAGCTGTTCTATTGATCGATAAGTGAGTGCGCGTGACATCGTCCAGATACGACCGATATCACCTGCTTGCTTAAGGCGCGCCGCGACACCAAAACGATGAATCGGCGTCTCACAGATGATTCCCAAACATGCCCATTCACCAATTAAAAGGTCTTGCGACTTCACACCGCTCATCTATTGCCCGATCTCAATTACGTAGTCCGCAAGCAGTGCTGCTTCAGCACGATCATGGGTGACGATCAAGACGGTTGTGCCGAATTTTGCAGCGTGATCATTGATTGCTTGTTGGACAATCGGGCGGACATCTTTATCCAGCGCTGCCGTCGGCTCGTCCAACAGCAAGGTGGACTCTCCGACCGCTAACGCCCGTGCGAGTGCAACCCGTTGGGACTGCCCAACTGACAACGAATTAGGTGACACATCACTGAGATCCTCAATCTGCAACTGCTTCAAAATCTGGTTTGCACGCTCGGCTGCAGATGTTCGGTCAATTCCGTGCGCTCGTAACCCAAACATCACATTGCTAGAGACGCGCAGATTATTGAAAAGAGTGTGATCTTGCGGGCAGTAACCAAGGTTGCGCGCTTCAGCGGGCACGAAGATCCGATCATCTGGGGAGTCGACAATCTTCCCTTGAATTTCGACGCAACCACGATCGATCGGAATGAGTCCACAAAGAATGCGCAGCAGCGTGGTCTTGCCAGCACCATTTGGGCCGATGATCGCAACACGTTGTCCCGACTTCACTTCAAGGTTTATATCGAGCTCGAGCGTGCCGAGGTTCCTTCGAACTTGAGCGTTGATGCTCATGAGGCTGACCTCCCACGTGCTGAGATGACTCCGCTCAACCAGCGATCACGCAATCCAACCAATACCGCAAATGAAAGTGCTACAAGCAACAGAGCAAGCACGATTGCCTTTTCTGGATTTACTTCTAGGGCTTGATAGACGGATAACGGAAGTGTCTGAGTTGTGCCGGGGAAGTTGCCAGCAAAAGTAATAGTTGCCCCAAACTCGCCCAGTGCTCGCGCCCATGACAACACTGCTCCGGCCACTAATGATGGGCCGACGGCTGGCATGGTGATCAGCCAAAAGACTCGCCATTGCGAAGCTCCCAATGTTCGAGCGGTTTCCTCGTATCGACGATCGAGTGCACGTATCGCCGCTTCAACCGTTACGACCATAAACGGCATTGCTACAAACGTTTGGGCGATCACGACCGCAGTTGTTGTGAATGGCAACTGAATGTCAAACCATTTGTCCAACCACTGCCCTACCAAACCACGTCGACCAAGGGCATACAAGAGGGCAACACCACCAACGACGGGAGGCAACACCATTGACAATGTGCAGAGTGCGCGCACCACTGAGCGTCCTCGAAATTCAACACGTGCCAATACCCATGCCAGAGGCACACCGAACACAATGGATAGCAGCGTCGAGAGCAGCGAGGTTTGTAAAGAAATTCGCAGTGCATCAACAGAGTCGGAATCAAATACGTACTTGCCAAACTTTGACCATGGTGCTCGCCAGAGCAGCCCGGCAAGTGGCAACAAGAACAGTGATACTGAAATCAACGCCATCACGACAAGCGTCTTTGGTGGTCGGGATGGAAGCCGCCTAGTCACTTTCCCCCCACGGCAGGAACGAAGCCATACTTGCGAAGTATTTCCTGAGCCAATGGCGACACCACAAAGTCAGCAAATCTCTGCGCCAATTCCACATCACTGCTGCGATTGGACGCAGCAACGTAGTAGTCAGTCGTCGTATTGAATCCAGCTTCAATTGCAATTTCATCGGTCTGCTGTTCGGCTGCAATTACATCTGTTACGTAAACAATGCCTGCATCCGCTTCACCCGATGAAACTTTGGTTACGACACTTTTGACATTCTCCTCAAAACTCTTGGGGGTCAAGCTGATGCCTGCGTTTTTAAATACTGTCAATGCACCCTGGCCACACGGAGCCGTCGTCGCACACTGCACAACAACAACATCCGGTTCTGCGAGATCTGCGATGGATTTAATGTCTAAGGGATTTCCCTTTTCCACAATGATTGCGAACGTGTTGCTGGCAAACATCGTTGCGCTCGCGTTGACAAGATTCGCTTCTTCTACTTTCGACATGTTGGTGCGATCAGCAGATGCGAACACGTCAAACGGTGCACCTTCGATGATCTGGATTGCAAGATCGCTTGAACTACCAAATTGAACTTTGACTTTGGAGCCCGGATATTCACTTATGAAGGCGTCCATGATCTCCGGCATCGCGCCTGTAAGCGATGACGCCGCAAATACGGTCAACGAACGGGACTCCAAATCCGCAGTGGTCCCACAAGCCGTAAGCGCTGCAACACCAAGAAACGCAAGAGCTCGTTTCAGTTTCGGTCTGGGCACAAACTGACATTAGTCAACCATTGACTATTTGCCCAATGGTGGATCAGAAGACGTTGAGTAGATCCACCACGAACACAAGAGTTTCGCCACCTTTGATAACCCCACCTGCGCCATATGGCCCGTAGCCGAGATCCGAAGGGATTGTGAGTCGGCGGCGGCCACCAACCTTCATTCCAGCGACACCTTGGTCCCAGCCTTGAATTACTTGCCCGGCTCCGAGTCGGAATTCAAACGTTTCGTTGCGATCCCAGGAAGCATCGAATTGCTTGCCGGTGCTCCATGCCACACCCACGTAATGCACGTCTACGTTGCGTCCAGCTTTTGCCTCATCACCGGTACCCACGATGAGATCTTCAATCACCAACTCGGTTGGCGCTTCTTCGGATGGGATTGATACTTCGGGTTTAGATGACATCACAACAACTTAATGCGTGTTGTTAGCGGCCTTTCCACTGCGGTTCGCGTTTTTCGACAAACGCCCGCGCACCTTCAATTGCATCTTCACTCTGGAAAACCTCATCACGCAGAGAGTCGAGTAACGCCCATCCCTCTGCCGATGTCGAATCAACACCTGCCCGCACGAGCTTTTTTGTCGCCTTGATCGCCAATGGTCCATTCGCGGTGATCCGCGCGGCAAGCTCTAGGGCCTTAGGCATCACGTCTGCTGGGTCCACGAGATAGTTGAGTAGTCCGAGTTCGTAGGCTCGTTCTGCAGGGATCGTGTCCCCAGTAAGGCACAACTCATATGCATGAACTGCTGGGATGCGCTTTGCAAGGAAGACCCCACCGCCAGCTGCGAACAATCCGCGCTTTACTTCTGGCACGCCAAACTTCGCATCGCGACTAGCAACAACCATGTCGGATGCCATCATCAACTCAAATCCCCCAGCTACGGCGGTTCCATTCACCGCACAAATAACTGGCACATCAACACCATTGCGCATCCAGTTGATGAAGTGCTTGAACCCTGCCTCTAAATCAGCACCAACTGTGTTTGTGCCCTCAGCAAAACCTTTGAGGTCCATTCCCGCACAAAATGCACGGTCACCGGTTGCGGTGATGATCACAGCACGAATGTCAGAGTTGTTTTCTGCTTCGTTAAGGCCGTTACCGAGTCCACCCATTACAGCTGGGTTCATTGCATTTCGTGCATCGGGCCTATTGATCCGCAGTGTGAGAATGTGCCCGTTGAGTTCTTTGATCAGATCCATCTAGACACCATATGCCCTCGGCGAGCCGCTCACATATTGGCGGTGGTGTGCACGCCAGTACGCAAAATTGAGCCCGGTCTAGCTGATGTGAATTCTCCGTTGCACACAATCTCCTGACCGTTGCAGATCACACTCTTGATGCCGTGAGCATCCGCGTAAAGACGTGTACCACCGGCAGGAAGGTCAGATTTAAAAGTTGTCTCATTAGAGCCAACGTTGTGTTCATCAAGCACCACCAGATCGGCAAATGCGCCGACTTTGATTCGGCCGCGATCGACGAAACCATACAAATCCGCTGGTACGGCGGTCAGGTAATTGATTGCCTCCTCAAGAGGTAGTAGCTGACGCTTGACCACCGCTTCACCCAGCAATGTAGTTGTGTAGTTTGCGGTGAGGAAGAGATCGAGATGCGCTCCCGCATCCGATGCACCAACTACTGCACGTGGATCACGCCATACTTCAACGCGGGCTTTCCAAGTGGCATCTGGTTCATCGGTGCCTGGTGGACCGAATGAAGTCTGTAGTTCATCAAGCAATGCAATCTCTACTAAGGCGTCCCACGGCGACTGGCCACGTTCAGATGCAATCTCACCAATGTTGCGGCCCATGTACTTTGCATTATCAGGATGCACAGTGTGGTGAATGAACATCTTTGACCAATTGGTCACAGCACGTAGGTAATCAGCTGCCTGCGCAGCAGCTTCAAGACGCGCAACCTCTGCGGGATTTCTGAATGCTGCCAGTTTTTCGGCCTTGGGCAACAGCATCGTTTCTTCCCACCCGGGAATCGCATCAAGCAGGAAGCCACTTTGTAAGCACAGCCTGAAATTAAGGGCCATTGGAGCTGTTAGTGCCCGAACTTTTCCGCCGTTCATATCTGCAAAATCACTTGCTGCAAGCTTGGCTTCAACTTCTTCTCGGTTGCTGGCTCCAACCATCAGCACATTCCAATTAAGCGGTGCTTTCGCAATGCGAGACATCTCAGCCATCAATTCGACCGACTCTGCGGTGAAGATGCCCACTTGAGGAATGAACTCGAGTGAAGTCCCTGGATAATCAGCAAGTACCGCACACAACGCGAGTAGTTCTTCTCGACTCGCATATCGACTCGGCACCATTCGTTGCTCGGTGTCGTTGTGCGTGGTTGACCATGACGAGGAAAACCCAATTGCGCCGGCTTCGATCGCATCACGAACTAGGCCGCACATTTGAGCGATCTCATCGGAGGTGGCTTCACGCTTCGTGGCATCAGCACCCATGACCACTCGCCTCACTGCAGAGTGTCCTACCTTGAATGCGGCATTGATCGCCAATGTGTTTTCTAGCAATGCCAGATATTCCTCGGTGGTGTCCCAGTTCCACGGCACACCTGTCTCCAATGATTCAAGTGGCATGCCCTCAACACGACTCAACATGTTCATTAGATAGGCACCATCGGCGGGATTCTTTCCCAACGGCGCGATTGAGAATCCACAGTTGCCACCAACTACAGAGGTAACACCGTGCAAGGGTGACGGCGACAAAGTGGGATCCCAAAATGCTTGAGCATCCAAATGTGTATGCACATCAATAAAACCAGGAGTAATCACGTGACCCGTTGCATCAATCACCGACTTTGCTTCGGCACCTTCAAGATCGCCGAGTTCCACGATGCGGTCACCGTTAACTCCGACATCAAGTCGCCGCCGCATCGCACCTGTGCCGTCGATGACTTCCCCACCCCTGATGACTAGATCAAACATGCCCCGACTCTATTGCCCAGCCAAGTCGAAGCGAACCCGCTGACTGCCTATGCTCAGGCGATGGAATCTTCAGCCCCTCTCGCTATCGAGGACATCGGAAATGTCCGAGTTCTCCGCCTTAATCGCCCTGAGAAGTTGAACGCATTCAATGGGCCGCTACTACAGGCCCTGATCGATGCTGTGAAGGCGATCAAGCGCGATGACAGCGTGCATTGCTTCATCATCACCGGCACACCACGGCTAGATGGACGACCAGTTTTCAGCGCCGGTGATGATCTCGAAGAGGCAGCATCGGGTCAGGCGCCAAAGGGCAATCCTGGTGGCGAGCTCACTCGTTTGATTGATGACCTGTTGAAGCCGTCGATTGCTGTCATCGACGGGATCTGCACCACTGGTGCGCTTGAGATTGCGATGGCCTGCGACCTTCGCTTTGTCGCCGAAACTGCAGCGATCAGCGATTGGCATCTCGCCAGACTCGGTCTCGGAATCGGCGGTTGGGGTGCCAGCACGCGTCTAACTCGTCTCGTCGGAGTGGCACAAGCAAAGGACTTGATCCTCACCGGAAAGGTGATTGATGGCAGCGAAGCATTACGCATTGGTCTTGCACAACGCGTGTACCCGTCCGCCATTCTGTGGGAAGAATCATTGAAGGCCGCCCAAGCGGTCGCATCAATGTCACCCAGTGGTGTCAAGGCCACAATGATGCACCTAAGCCACGTCGAAGACATGTCCAAAGCCGAAGCTTTGGCCTATGCCAAACAGGTCCGGGAGGCGATTCCAACCACAGGAACGTTCCAGGACAAAGCAAAGTCTGTGCTTGGCAAAGAAAAGGGAAAGGGAAACTAGGGTTTCATCAGTTGAAGTAACTCAAAGGGGTATCTATGAGCAACGCAAAAAAGTTCTACATTGACGGCGCGTGGGTTGATCCGATTTCAAAGGAAACTCTTGCGGTGATCAATCCAGCAACGGAAGAGTCCGTTGAGACAATCGCTATGGGTTCGGCATCAGACGTAGACCGTGCCGTTGCTGCCGCCCGCAAAGCATTCGATTCCTACTCGCAGTCAACCAAAGAAGAACGACTCGCACTGCTTGATCGGATAGTCGCGCTTTACCTGGAACGCAAAGATGAACTTGCTGCAGCAATCACAACCGAGATGGGTGCACCAGCATGGCTCGCTGGAGCAGCTCAAGTGCCCGCCGGGCTTATGCACATCATCACCGCCAAGCAAGTTCTTGAGAATTACGAATTTGAAGAAATGCGTGGCAACACTTTGATCGTTCATGAACCAGTCGGCGTATGCGCTCTTGTTACGCCTTGGAACTGGCCGCTCAACCAGATCACTTGCAAAGTTGCGCCGGCACTTGCAGCTGGATGCACGATGGTGCTGAAGCCGTCTGAGGTAGCGCCACTGTCAGCACTTATTTTCACTCAGATCCTTCACGACGCCGGTGTCCCCGCCGGAGTTTTCAACCTGGTCAATGGTGATGGTCTCACGGTCGGTTCAGCACTCTCGTCACACCCCGACGTGGACATGGTGTCATTTACCGGTTCAACACGTGCAGGCATTGAAGTTGCTCGTAATGCTGCACCAACAGTCAAGCGTGTTGCCCAGGAACTCGGTGGCAAGTCAGCAAACATCATTCTTGATGATGCGGAATTTGAAAAAGTCGTTGCCCGAGATGTTGTCAGCATGTACACCAACTCTGGTCAGTCATGTAATGCACCAAGCCGCATGCTTCTACCTAATGCACGGATGGACGAGGCAGCAGTAATTGCCAAAGCTGCAGTTGCAAATGTGACTGTCGGCGATCCAACCGCAGATGGCATGCGCATCGGTCCAGTTGTGTCACAAACACAATTTGACCGCATCCAACGCTTGATCGAAAAAGGTGTCGCTGAAGGTGCGCAACTGGTTGTCGGTGGCCCAGGCAAGCCAGATGGTCTCGATGTTGGCTACTACGTGAAGCCGACCGTGTTCTCACATGTGAAGAACGACATGACCATTGCCCGAGAAGAAATCTTTGGTCCGGTGCTCGTGATGATTGGCTACGAAGACGACGATGATGCCGTTCGCATCGCCAACGAAACCGACTACGGCCTATCCGGTTATGTCTCTGGAAGCACCGACCGCGCCCGCTCAATCGCGCGCCGGATTCGCACGGGCAATGTGCACCTAAACGGCGCCGGACCCGACTTCAATGCCCCATTTGGGGGCTACCGCCAGTCCGGAAATGGTCGCGAATGGGGCCCCGAGGGCTTCGAAGAATTCCTCGAAGTAAAGGCGATAATGGGCTACGGGGCTTAATTCCCGACTTTTCCTATCAACTTTTAAGGGATAAGGTGTGAGGCGTGTCAACGCCTTATCCCAACGGCTTTCCGGTCATCTTTGACCTCGGCTCACGCCCCTGTTTATTGGTTGGGGCGGGTCGAATCGCATATCGCAAAGCCGAACAACTCCTAAAGGCCGGGGCCGAGTTAACCGTGGTCGCCCCACAGGTGCTCCCCGAATTCGAATCATTGCCCGTGCGCATCGTGCGCCGTGAGTTCAAAGCCACAGACCTTGATGGTGTTTGGCTCGTTGTCACGGCTACTGGCAACACAGAAGTCGACCAGTTCATTTTTGATCAATCAGAGTCGCGCCGCATCTGGTGCAATTCCGCTGACGATCCAAAGCGTTGCTCATTCATTTTGCCCGCAGTACACCGTCGCGGACCGATCACGGTTGCGATTTCCACCGGCGGCGCAAGCCCAGCACTCGCCTCTTGGCTTCGTGCCGAGATCGCGACTCTGGTTGGCCCAGAATTCGAAGAGCTTGTTTCACGTTTGGCCGCCGAGCGCGTAAACGTGAAGAGCGCGGGCAACAGCACAGAGGACATTGATTGGAAGCCGATCATTGCCTCGATCTGTGACGAACTCGGAATCGTGTCTGTACGCAAGGTAACGACATGACCGTTCATCTAGTTGGAGCGGGCCCTGGCGATCCTGAGCTTCTCACCGTTCGCGCAGCTCGACTAATCGCAGTTGCCGATGTCATCGTGCACGATCGTCTTGCTGACCCTGCGATCTTCGCCCTCGCACGCCCTGACGCCGAGATGATTGATGTTGGTAAACGACCAGGTGCTCCTACGCCACAAGAGAACATCAACGCACTACTTGTACAACTCGGCAAACAAGGACTCGAAGTTGTGCGACTCAAAGGTGGCGATCCGTTCGTATTTGGTCGCGGTAGCGAAGAAGCCGCTGTGCTTTTGGAAGCAGGAATACCGTTTTCAATTGTTCCTGGAATCTCTTCCGCGATCGCAGCGCCAGCTGCTGCGGGAATACCAGTCACACACCGCGGTGTTTCGGCATCTTTCACCGTTGTGACCGGACACCGCGAACGTGGCGGGGCTTCGGGTGTCAACTGGGAAGCACTTGCAAAGGTTGGCGACACAATTGTGATCCTCATGGGTGTCGCCGAGCGCGCCGTGATCGCACGCCGGCTCATTCGCGGCGGTCTCTCGCCAGAGACTCCAGTCGCAGCAGTACGTTTTGCTTCCCGCCCGGAACAAGAAGTCGTTCGCACCTCTCTCATTGACCTTGGCGCGACCCCAATTGAATCGCCATGCACAATCGTCATTGGCGCAGTTGCTGCTCTTGATGTGTCGGCGATTGCCCAAACTCTTCCCGTCTTCGCAGGAGACGATCGTTGATGCGCCGTTCAATTGACGATCTCCCGATCACGGAGCTCCCGCCAGGTGTTGAGGACGATGTTCCCGTGTCATGGGCGGTCGCAATCTGTGATGACTACGACGACACGGCTCCCCGAGTTGTACTCACAGTTGAAGAAATTGGGCGCGCTGGCACAGGGCTCGTTGCGCACCTCAGCCCCGAGCATGCGCGCCGACTGCGAACTGCGTTGCGCGACGCTCTTGTTGAAGTAGGCGAAAAGGCCGATTGAAGGTTCCAAGGAAAATCATGAGCACCAAAAAAGAAAAGCCACCCATTCCCGCACCGGTAACTGGAATTGTCCCAGCACCGATTCCCCGTGATCTGGATGCCGAGCAGCTTGCCGACATTGAACGTTTTGAAAAAGCGATCGCGCAGTACCTAGGCGGCGACATGCCCGAAGACGTATTCCGTGTGCTGCGCCTGAACAACGGCATTTACGGTCAGCGCCAGGGTGGCACAAACCAGATGATCCGCATCAAGTTGCCCGCGGGCACAATCACGCCCGAACAGCTTGATCTCATGGCCGACCTCGCCACTGAATACTCCCGTGGTTGGGGCCACATCACCACTCGCCAAAACATTCAGTTCCACTTCGTTGAGTTGCGTCGACTCCCAGAGCTCATGCGCCGCCTTGCAGCAGTTGGGCTCACTTCACGTGAAGCTTGCGGTGACACAGTTCGCAACGTGATGGCATGTCATCTCGCTGGAGCGTGCCCTTACGAAAAGCTTGATGTCACACCGTGGGCCGAAGCCGTCTACCGCCACTTCGTCCGCAACCCACTCGGTCAGCGTCTGCCGCGCAAGTTCAAAGTGAACTTCTCAGGTTGCTCAACTGACTGTGGTCAGGCGATGTTCAACGATGTCGGTGTCGTAGCGGTAAACCGCACGAAGGAAGACGGCACGGTTGAATCGGGATTCCGTGTTTACATTGCCGGTGGTCTTGGAGCCACACCACATCCAGCACTCGCATTGGAAGAATTCACACCACGTGAGCTTCTGTTGCCAACGGTTGAAGCAGTGCTTCGTGTGTTTGACCAAACAGGAAATCGTGACAACAAGCTTCGGGCCCGCCTCAAGTGGGTTATTGATGAGCTTGGAATTGACGAAGTGCGTCGCCGTGTACTCATGTTGCGTCACACACTCCCCGCATCTTCAACTTGGCCAGGTGGAATTCCACCGGAGGTTTCGGTTCCAGGTGATGCACCAGCAGGTGTCACCGCTGAGGGTGAAGTTACTGAAGTGGGCCAGGGAGTTCGGGTTGAACTGCGCTCATCGGATCCGTTTACTCGGTGGGTGCAGACCAGCGTCATCCGTGGTGTCGCCAAGGGGACAGTCTCAGCTGTTGCCTATGCCGCTTTGGGTGATATCACCTCAGATCAGTTCCGAGCACTGGCATCAATACAGCGCGAATTGGGCGCTGATGTTCGATTGTCAAACCGCCAAAATGTCGTGTTCCGCAATCTGACTGAAGAACAGCTACGCACTCTCTATGACCGTCTCGACACAATCGGCATGGCTCGCCCCGGTGCGGAACTCGCGCGTGATGTTGTGGCATGCCCTGGTGCTGACACCTGCAACATCGCAGTCACACAGTCGCGTGGACTCGCCAAAGCAATTGGCGATCAACTTGAAGAAGAAGGTCTTGCCGAGGTCGGTGGTGTGCGGATCAACATCTCTGGTTGCACAAACAGCTGTGGTCAGCACCATGCAAGTGACATTGGACTTTTTGGTGCCGAGCGTCGCGCCAACGGGCGATCACTCCCTGGCTATCAGTTGTTGCTCGGTGGACACGTTGCCGATGAGCAGATCCAATTCGGGCAAAAGGCTCTTCGTCTTCCCGCTAAGGGTGCGCCGGCGGCTGTGGCTGATGTAGTTCGTCGATTCGCTGACGAACGCTCTGCAGGTGAAACTTTCGCCAAATGGCTCGAGCGTGTCGGTGGCGCATCTTCGGTTGCCGATGGACTTCGTCATCACGACCATGTTCCGACACCTGATGATCGCCCAGATTTTTACGTTGACTACGACGAGACTGGCCCTTATGTTGCCGAAGTTTCTGAGTCGGAGTGCGCAACATGACCGAGATCAGAGATCACGAGTCGGCGGTGTCGATTAGGCCCCTGTCTTCGCACCTTTTACCGAGTGCTGAACTCGTGGAACTGAACCGAGACTTTGAAGACTGGACACCGGTACAGATTCTGAAGTGGGCGCACAACCGCTTTGGCAATCAACTCGCCGTTACCTCCAGTTTCGGTGATGCAGTGCTCGCCCACTTGGCATGGACCACGGTTCCAGGAATCGAGGTGGTTCTATTGGACACTGGTTATCTGTTTGCTGAAACACTCTGGTACGCAGAACACGCTGCCAGCTTGTTCAACGGCAATCTCCGAATCGTGAAACAGGAATTGCCACCTGACAACTTGTGGCTAGATAACACCGATGCCTGCTGTCACGCACGCAAAGTGTTACCACTGGAGCGCCTACTTGCTGATCGACAAGCGTGGGTCACGGGTTTGCGCCGTGATGACTCCGAGGGACGATCAACTGCACCAATTATCCAGAACGACATTGCTCGAAATGTCGTCAAAGTAAACCCGATTGCAAAGTGGACCGAAGCAGATATTGATATGTACACGATCGAACACTGCTTACCTGTGAATCCACTCGCGGGTCGTGGATTCACCTCGATTGGTTGCTGGCCCTGCACGCGTGCGCCAAGACCAGGTACTGACTCTCGTTCAGGTCGTTGGGCTGGCACCGATAAGACCGAATGCGGTCTGCACTTCGACTAGAGGGTGCCCTGTTCGAGCATCGAAAGAACTTCGTTAGCCCGCGCTTTGAGCGCATCGCGATCTGCCAAACGGCTTAGGCCAAAGTACTGCTGTTTCATTCGGTGATTACTGGCGAATTGTGATTCATGCCGGTCTAAGAAGTCCCAGTAAAGGGTCGTAAAAGGACACGCGGAGTCACCTGCACGAAGCTTCGGGTTGTATTTGCATCCCTTGCAGTAGTCACTCATCTTTGAGATGTAAGCGCCACCAGATACGTACGGCTTTGTCATCATTTGACCACCGTCGGCATGTAAGCCCATTCCAATCACATTTGGCACCATCACCCATTCAGTGGCATCGATGAACGAGTCCTGCATCCATCTCAGGAATGCTTGAGGATTGATTCCGGCGAGTAAGGCAAAATTACTAAGCACCATTAACCGTGGAATGTGATGTACCCAACCTCGCTCAGCAACATCGCGAACAACAGAGCCAACACATCGCATCTGTGTCTTTGCAGAATCCGCAAACACTTCTGGAAGCTGTCCAGTAGCGCCGAGGTTATTGCTGTTCTTGTAGTCCGCTCCAAGATGCCAGTACATTCCGTTGACGTATTCACGCCAACCGATTAACTGCCGAACGAAACCTTCTGTGGATGCAATGGGTATATCCCCTTCAGCGTGCCTAGCGAGTACCGCTTCCAGCACTTCCGACACATGCAGGAGCCCGATATTGAGATACGGGCTGAGTAACGAGTGATGTAGCGCCCAATTTTCCGTAGTCATCGCATCCTCAAGAGGACCGAAGTGGGCCAGATGGTTGTCGACAAAGTTTTTTAATTGGGCTCGCGCGCC
>JBIIRE010000181.1:0-2706 GCA_044341655.1 Ilumatobacteraceae bacterium
CGTTGATTTTGTGAAGCACCTGAATGCTTCAAAAGAAGCACTGTTTGCCAAGGTTGCTTCTTACGAAGACGAAGATGAAGACGAGGGCATGACCCTTGACATCGCATTGCAGTGGAACACCGGTTACTACGAAGGCATCCACGGTTATGCCAACGGCATCAGTACTACCGAGGGCGGTATGCATGTTGAAGGATTCAAAACTGCACTTACCTCAGTTGCAAACAAGTACGCGCGCAACAAGGCCCTGTTAAAGGAAAAAGACGACAACCTTCTCGGTGAGGACATCCGCGAAGGGCTGACTGCGATTGTTGCTGTCAAGCTCCGCGAACCACAGTTCGAAGGCCAAACCAAGGCCAAGTTGGGCAACGTGCCTGCGCGCTCGTTCGTCCAGAAAGCCACCAACAAGTGCCTTGAAGAATGGTTCGAAGAAAATCCGACCGAAGCCAACAAGGTCGTGAAGAAGGCGATTGCTGCAGCGCAGGCGCGGCTCGCCGCAAAAAATGCTCGTAACGCAGTGCGCCGCAAGACCGCACTCTCAGGTGCGGGAATGCCCGACAAACTAAAGGATTGTTCGAGCGGCAAGGCCGAAGAGAGTGAACTCTTCATCGTTGAAGGTGACTCCGCAGGCGGCACCGCGGTAGACGCACGCGATCCGCGAGTGCAGGCAATCTTGCCGATTCGCGGCAAGATCCTGAACGTTGAACGCGCGCGCCTCGACAAGATGCTGAAGAACAACGAGATCCAGGCGCTGATCACTGCAATTGGTGGCGGTGTGGGCGAAGAGTTCGATGCTGGCAAAGCGCGCTACCACAAGGTGATTGCACTCGCCGACGCTGATGTTGATGGCAGTCACATCCGCACGTTGCTACTTACGTTCTTTTATCGGCAGATGCGCCCCATGGTCGAAGCCGGTTATGTGTACATCGCACAGCCGCCGCTTTATTCAACTGAAGTTGGTAAGCAAAAGATCTATCTGAAGGACGACCTCGCAAAGACTGCATTCCTCACAGAGAACCCAAATCACCGCAAGGAATTCCAGCGCCTCAAGGGTCTTGGTGAAATGGACTGGGAAGAACTCAGGTCCACCACGATGGATCCAAACACCCGCACACTTTTGCAAGTCACCGTTGAGGAAGCAGCTCTCGCTGACGAAGTGATGAGTGTGTTGATGGGCGACGACGTCGAAAGCCGCAAGAACTTCATCCAGACCAACGCACGCGATGTGCGCAACCTTGACTTCTGATTGATGGACGGAAAGACAGCACCGTGAGCGATACACCAACAACAGACGCGATCCAGCCAGTTCCGCTCCAAGACGAGATGGAGCGCTCGTTCCTTGACTATGCGATGTCGGTCATCATGTCGCGTGCATTGCCCGATGTTCGTGATGGTCTAAAGCCCGTACACCGTCGCATCATCTGGGACATGGAGCAGCAAGGTTTCCGCCCGGATCGGCCATTCGTGAAGTGTGCACGCGTCACCGGCGACACCATGGCGCGTTATCACCCACATGGTGACTCTGCGATTTACGATGCGCTAGTTCGCATGGCGCAGCCGTTCTCGTTGCGTCATCCGTTGATTGATTTCCACGGCAACTACGGCTCGCCAGACTTTGGGCCAGCCGCAAGCCGCTACACCGAGTCCCGTCTCCATGCTCTTGCCATGCGCCTGTTGGCCGATATCGATGAAGACACAGTTGACCTGATTCCGAACTATGACGGCACCACAGAGGAACCAAGTGTGTTGCCGGCGCGGTTCCCGAACTTGATGGTCAATGGATCACAGGGAATCGCGGTCGGTATGGCTACGAGCATCCCGCCACACAACCTCGGTGAAGTGATTGATGCGACCATCCACCTCATCGACAATCCGAATTCCACAAACGAAGACCTCATGAACTTCGTCAAGGGTCCAGATTTTCCAACTGGTGGGTCAATCCTCGGCCGTGCCGGAATTATGGACGCCTACCGCACTGGTCGCGGAAGCATCAAGATGCGTGCAACCTGCTCAATTGAAGAGGCACGCAAGGGCGGCATGCAGATTGTGGTCACGGAACTCCCGTACCAAGCGAGCTGTTCATCAATTGCTGCGCGTATTCAAGAACTCGTTGACGGCGGTGACCTCGATGGCATCGCTGATGTGAACGACAACTCCTCGGGTGGTGCGACCAATCTGATCATCACGCTAAAGCGCGATGCGAATGCCAACGTGGTACTCAACAACCTCTACAAGCTCACACAACTGCAGACCAGTTTCCCCGTGAACATGGTCGCCCTTGTAGACGGCGTGCCTCGCACACTCGATCTCTCCGGAATGCTGAATGGGTATGTGCGTCACCAGATCGAAGTGATCACTCGCCGCACAAACTTCCGTCTGCAAAAGGCCAAAGATCGTGCGCACATCCTCGAAGGCCGAATCAAGGCACTCAATGTCATTGATGCGATCATTGCGTTGATTCGCAAGAGCGACGACGCTGCTGCAGCCAAAGAAACTCTGATGAAGAAGCCGTATACGTTCTCTGAACGCCAGGCGATCGACATCCTTGACATGCAGTTGCGCCAGCTCACGCGTCTTTCACGAATTGATCTTGAATCTGAGATCGAGGAACTCAACAAGAGGATCAAGGAACTCGAAGAGATCCTTGCCAAAGACACCGTCTTGCGCACGGTGATTAAAGACGAGCTGTCTGAGATCAAGGAGAAGTTT
>JBIIRE010000064.1:0-8944 GCA_044341655.1 Ilumatobacteraceae bacterium
CACGAGCCATGTTCGGGCCCAACGAAGCCAAGCGCCAAGAACACCAGGTCGGCAGGCAGTTCTTGATCGGTGCCCTCAACTTTTTGGAATTTTCCTTCGACCAATTCCACTTCGTGAATAAGCAAGGCGCGAACGTTACCGTTGCCGTCATCGACAAAACGCTCAGTGTTCACGCTATAGACGCGCTCGCCGCCTTCTTCGTGAGCAGATGAAGTTCGATAGACCATTGAGTATTGCGGCCATGGATTGTTAGTCGAGCGTTCCTCCGGCGGACGAGGCATGATCTCAAGCTGAGTTACAGACTTCGCTCCCTGTCGATGAGCGGTACCGAGACAGTCAGCACCGGTGTCGCCACCACCGATAATCACTACGTGCTTGTCGTGGGCATCAATGGAGAAATCTGAGAAATCGCCTTCTTGCACACGATTCGCAATCGGCAGGTACTCCATGGCTTGATGGATGCCGTTGAGCTCGCGTCCTGGCACGCCAAGATCACGCCATGCTGTTGCCCCACAAGCGAGAACTACCGCGTCATGAGATGCACGCAGAACATCGATGTCAACCTCGTCACCAACAACTGCATTTACGCGGAACTCGGTGCCTTCAGCCTTCATCTGATCGACGCGGCGATCGACATGCCGCTTCTCCATTTTGAATTCCGGAATCCCATAACGCAGGAGCCCACCGATTCGATCCGAGCGTTCAAGAACCACTACGTCGTGTCCGGCACGAGTGAGTTGTTGGGCAACGGCAAGGCCAGCCGGACCAGAACCAATAACCGCCACTCGTTTGCCGGATTTCACCGTTGGCAACACAGGCGTGACCCAGCCCTGTTCCCATGCGTAGTCAATGATCTCGACTTCAACTTGTTTGATTGAAACGGGGTCTTGGTTAATTCCAAGAACACATGCCGACTCACACGGTGCCGGACACAGCCGGCCCGTGAACTCAGGAAAGTTATTCGTCGCGTGGAGGCGCTCAATTGCTTCACGCCAATTACCGCGGTAGACGAGGTCATTCCAATCAGGAATCAAGTTCCCGAGCGGGCAACCGTTGTTGCAAAAAGGAATGCCGCAATCCATGCAACGCCCTGCTTGGTGCTTCAAGGTGTCATGACTGAAGTCCTCATAGACCTCTTTCCAGTCGCGCAAACGAACCGGCACTGAGCGACGAATCGGACTCTCACGCCTCCATTTCAGAAACCCGGTTGGCTCACCCACGGGCCACCTCCATAATCATGTGGTTGGTCTGATCTTCATCGAGACCATTCGCAGCGGCTTCGGCTTGGACTTGCAACACGCGCTTGTAGTCGCGTGGCATCACCTTGCGGAACTTGGACCACTCATTCGACCAGTTCTTGATCAGTTCGCTGCCAAGCACCGAGCCTGTGTAATCAATGTGACGGCCGATCGTGTCAAGCAAGAATTTCACATCGTCATCTTGCAGTGCCTCGATGTCAACCAATTCGTAGTTCACACGGTCAATGAATGAACCATCGGCATCGTGCACATACGCAATTCCACCGGACATTCCGGCTCCAAAGTTGCGCCCAGTTGAACCAAGTACCACTACTCGCCCACCGGTCATGTACTCACATCCGTGGTCACCAACGCCCTCAACAACCGCGAGCACACCAGAGTTACGAACACAAAAGCGCTCACCGACCATTCCAGAAATGAAAATTTCACCACTGGTGGCGCCGTATCCGATCACGTTGCCGGCGATGATGTTCTCATGCGCCACGAATTGCGCTGACTTATCGGGATGCACAATCAAGCGCCCACCCGACAAACCCTTGCCGAGATAGTCGTTGGTATCACCCTCTAGGCGCATCTCAATTCCCTGGGGGACAAATGCGCCAAAGCTCTGGCCTGCAGAACCTTTGAAGTGGATCTTTATCGTGCCGTCTGGCAAACCGTTACCGCCCCATGCCTTGGTCACTTGGTATCCGAGCATCGTGCCAACTGTTCGGTTCACGTTGTGCACCGCGGTCTCGATGACCACAGGCTTCGCATCCTGAATTGCTGACTGCGACTTGGCAATTAGCTCATTATCCAAAGCCTGATCCAGCTCGTGGTTCTGGGCCACTGACTTATAAGGGGTCTGGGAGTACGGGTTCAGTGCTGGCGTGAGTATTGGTGAAATGTCAAGACCCGACAATTTCCAATGATCAACGGCCTTTTTGGTGTCGATTACTTCAACATGGCCAATTGCTTCTTGGAGTGTTCTGAATCCAAGTGCGGCGAGATATTCGCGCACTTCTTCGGCGATGAATTCAAAGAAGTTGACCACAAACTCTGGCTTGCCACTGAAACGCGCACGCAATTCTGGGTTCTGCGTAGCGACGCCAACTGGGCATGTGTCGAGGTGGCAAACACGCATCATGATGCAACCACTCACAACGAGTGGTGCGGTTGCGAATCCATATTCTTCAGCACCCAGCAGCGCCGCGATGATCACATCGCGACCGGTCTTCATCTGGCCATCGGTCTGCACCACAATGCGGTCGCGGAGTCCATTCATCATGAGGGTCTGTTGTGTTTCAGCGAGTCCAAGTTCCCAAGGACCGCCGGCGTGTTTAAGCGAGGTCAGAGGAGACGCACCTGTGCCACCGTCGTGGCCCGAGATCAAAACCACATCGGCCTTGGCCTTAGATACACCGGCAGCAACAGTGCCGACTCCTACTTCAGCCACCAGCTTCACGTGGATGCGGGCAGTTGGGTTTGAGTTCTTCAAATCGTGAATCAACTGCTTGAGGTCTTCAATTGAATAGATGTCGTGGTGTGGAGGCGGGCTGATGAGTCCAACTCCTGGCGTGGAATGGCGAGTCTTTGCCACCCATGGGTACACCTTGTGCCCTGGCAACTGCCCGCCTTCACCGGGCTTCGCACCTTGGGCCATCTTGATTTGAATGTCATCTGAGTTGACAAGGTATTCACTAGTGACACCAAAGCGTCCCGATGCAACCTGTTTGATCGCCGAGCGCTTCGAATCACCATTTGGTAGCGGAATAAAACGCTCTGGATCCTCACCGCCTTCCCCGGTGTTGCTCTTGCCACCAATTCGGTTCATTGCAATCGCGAGGGTCTCGTGCGCCTCAGCCGAGATCGATCCATACGACATCGCGCCAGTGGAGAATCGCTTAACAATCTCGCTCACTGGCTCAACTTCATCGATCGATACGGGTGGGCGTTCACTTTGTAGATCAAACAACCCGCGCAGCGTTGCGAGATTGCGTGACTGGTCGTCTACGGCTTGTGTGTACTGCTTGAAGACGTCGTAGCGACCCGATCGCGTGGAGTGTTGCAGGCGGTAGACCGTTTCTGGGTTGAAGAGGTGAATCTCCCCTTCGCGGCGCCACTGGTACTCACCACCGATTTCAAGGCTGCGGTGTGCACGCTCGGTTGCGCGCTCCATGTAAGCAACCCGATGTCGCTGTGCTGTCTCTTCGGCGATCTCATCAAGACCAATGCCACCAAGGCGGCTTACAGTGCCAACGAAAAACTCCTCAACGACTTCTGTGGCGAGACCAATGGCTTCAAAGATTTGCGCCCCCGTATATGAGGCAACGGTGGAGACGCCCATCTTTGACATCACCTTGAGCACGCCTTTGCCAGCGGCCTTGATGTACTTGTGAAGTGCAGTGTGGACATCAAGCCCACCCATGTCGTTCACGCCTTCGCCGTCGTTGGCGAGAATCATGTCCTCAATTGATTCAAAAGCCAAGTACGGGTTCACAGCACCTGCGCCATAACCAATCAGCAGTGCCATGTGGTGAACTTCGCGTGCATCACCGCATTCCACGATGAGGCCAGTTTTGGTGCGCTTCTTTTCGCGAATCAAATGATGATGAACTGCACTGGTCAACAGGAGCGATGGAATCGGGGCCATCACTTCATCGGAATTGCGGTCCGAGAGGATGATGATCCGCGAACCTTCATCAATGGCACGTGAAGCCTGACTGCAGGCTTCACGAAGCGCCGCACGCAATCCATTGCCGCCATCTGCCACCCGATACAAGCCCGAGATCACCGCACTACGAAGACTCTCGTGCTTTCCATCGTCGTTGATATGCACGATCTTGGCGAGCTCGTCATTGTCAATAACTGGAAACGGCAAGGCGAGTTGTCGGCAGTTCTCCGGACCCGGTTGCAACATGTTCGCTTCTGGCCCAATGGTCGAGCCAACCGACGTAACTACTTCTTCACGGATGGCATCCAACGGTGGGTTTGTAACTTGAGCAAAAAGCTGTTGGAAGTAGTCAAAAAGAAGACGCGGGCGCTTTGACAAAACTGCAATTGGCGTATCAGTGCCCATTGAACCAATGGGTTCCTGACCACTCTTAGCCATCGGTGTGAGGATGATGCGCAATTCTTCGTGCGTGTATCCAAAAACTTGCTGGCGCCGCAGCACGCTGCTGTGGCTGTAGACCACATGGTCACGGTCCGGCAGATCATCAAGCAGCATCAAACCACGATCAAGCCACTCACCATAAGGCTCGGCGGCGGCGAGTTCATTCTTGATTTCGGTGTCATCGATGATGCGACCCTGAGAGGTGTCAATGAGGAACATGCGCCCAGGCTGCAGACGACCTTTACGCACCACGCGCGCTGGATCGATGTCCATCACACCAACTTCAGACGACATGATCACAAGATCGTCAGCAGTGACCCAGAATCTGCTTGGTCGCAGACCGTTACGGTCAAGAACTGCACCAATCAAAGTGCCATCAGTGAATGCGACGCTCGCCGGGCCGTCCCATGGTTCCATCATCGCTGCATGGAATCGATAGAAGGCACGTAGCGCTGGGCTCATGGTGGCATGGTTTTCCCATGCCTCGGGAATCATCATCAGCACAGCGTGTGGCAATGATCGTCCACCGAGGTGCAACAACTCCAACACCTCGTCAAAACTCATTGAGTCTGATCCACCAGGTGTACAAATCGGATATGCGCGCTCGAGGTTCGGAATGAGATCGGACTTCAGCAATGACTCACGTGTGCGCATCCAGTTACGGTTGCCTTGCACTGTGTTGATCTCACCGTTGTGCGCAATGAAACGGTACGGGTGTGCCAACGGCCATGACGGAAACGTGTTGGTGGAGTAACGGCTGTGGAACAAAGCGATCGCCGACTCAACTCTTTCATCTGCAAGATCGAGGAAGCACTCGCGCAACTGGGGCGTTGTGAACATTCCCTTGTAGACGAATGTACGCGATGAAAGCGACGGAAAGTATGTGGACTGATCAGTCGAGAGTTCACGCTCAATGCGTTTACGCACAACAAACAGCTTCCGATCGAGATCAATGCCAGTTGCTCCCGATGGATCAGCGATGAAAAGTTGCCGGAACAGTGGCATAACTGCACGTGCCGTCTTGCCGATGGTCTTTGGATCAAAGGGCACTTCACGCCAGCCGAGAACTTTGAGACTCTCTTGGCGAACGATTTCTTCGATTGACGCAACTGCCTTCTCGGCGGTTTCAAGTTCTGATGGAAGAAACGCGAGACCCGCACCGTAAGCACCGACTGGCGGGAGTTCAAAGCCCACTACGGCACGGAAGAACTTGTCAGGGATCTGAATCAAAACTCCAGCACCATCGCCGGTGTCCGCTTCGGCCCCGGTCGCACCACGATGCTCCATGTTGCAGAGCGAACTGATGCCGTTAGCGACTATCGCGTGGCTCTTCTCACCTTTAATATGCGCGACAAAACCCACTCCACACGCGTCGTGTTCAAAGCGTGGGTCGTACAGACCATGGGCTTCGGGATAAAACTTGGGCGTCATCAGACTCTCTACTTTCAACGACTTCTTATGTTGAAAATCGGGGCGACGCTGACCCGAGTTCGGCGGGACGGAACGCCCCGACCAATTAATTAAATGCTACGGCCTCAGTCGAGGTCTTTGAAAATAGGTTTTCGGTCCGCGAGATTCGCCATTACAGCCTCAATCTGGTTGGGCTTGCCGATCACCTGGGCAATTTCGGTGCGCTCAGCTTCAAGCTGCCCAGCCGCATCGCCATACGCCGCACGGTTCACAAGTCGCTTGGCGGCCCGAATCGCTGAAGGGTTGGCGCTGGCAATCTGTGCCGCGAGCTCCCGAGCATCGGTCAGCGGATCGGCTGAGACCTTGGTCACTATTCCCAAGGCATGGGCTTCGCTGCCGTCGAATATCCGAGCCGAATAGATGAGTTCTTTGGCCACATCGGGTCGCACGTGAGCGCCAAGAGTGAGCGTGCCCGACATGTCGGGGAACAATCCCCAATGCATTTCACGCACACTGAACTGAGTGTCGGGATGCGCGATGCGAATGTCTGCACCCATGGCAATCTGAAAACCGCCACCCATTGCATGCCCGTGGACCGAGGCGATCACCGGTGCAGACACCTCTTGCCAAGTCCAAGCAACACGTTGTGCGCGGTTTGCGATCTGGTCAGAAACCCGGTCTCCCATCACAGTGGGCCCCGCACCTTTATCGCCCTCGGCAATCTGGCTGAAGATCGAAAAATCAAGACCCGCACAGAACGACTTGCCTTCCCCGCGCAGAACCGCGACACGCACACCTTCGGCAGTCTTTAAGTACTGCCCTGCTTCATCAAGACCCATGAACATCTCGTTATCCAGTGCATTGCGTTTATCCACCCTGACCATCCGCACATCGGCAACACCCGCGGTGATCTCTACCTCTACCCGATCATGGAAATTCTTGATTACGCCCATGGTGCGAGCCTATCGGCGTATCCACGGACCCAAATGAGCCGTAGAGTTTCCCCATGCGTTTGAACCTTTCCGCCGATGAAGTACTCCTGACCACCCGTAGTGTCCGCAAGCGACTCGACTTCGACCGTCCAGTTGAGCGTGAGCTAATTGACGAGTGTCTCGAAATCTCTTTGCAAGCCCCAACTGGGTCCAACATGCAAGGTTGGCATTTCGTGATGATCGACGAGCAAAAGAAAAAGGATGCGATCGCAAAGATTTACCACGATGCATTCATGCTCTATTACTCACTCCCGAAGCCCGAATACGCAGAAGGTGACGTGCGCCGTGAGTCAATGCCCAAAGTCGGCGACTCCGCATTGTTCCTTGCAAAGAACATGCAGCGAGCTCCGTATTTGATGATCCCGGTGATTCAGGGTCGCGCAGAAAATGCCGGCGGCGCAATGGCGGCGTCTCTCTACGGGTCAATCCTTCCCGCAGCTTGGAGTTTCATGCTCGCGCTACGGGAGCGTGGTCTTGGTTCTGCTTGGACCACGTTGCACTTGCTCGGCGAAGGCGAGCGTGAGGCTGCTGACATTTTGGGCATTCCATTTGAGACCCATTCACAAGTTGGTTTGTTCCCAGTGGCCTACACAGTTGGCACTGACTTCAAGCCCGCCAAGCGACTTCCGTTGAGCCAAGTAAGCCACTGGAACACCTGGTAGGCGAAGGCTTACTCAACCAGCCTTAAACCACTCGGCGCCATTGACGGTGCCGCATGCGGTAGATCCACGACAAACTCCGTGCGATGCGCGGGAAAGACATGTTGTGAAAGCAGCACTGCCTTACCCCCTTCTGATTCCGTGATGCGTTCGCATCGCAAAACTGGTGATCCCATTGGAACCCCAAGCAGCGCTGCATCTTCAGCTTCAACCAAGGTGGCACCGATCGTTTGTGTTGCACCGGTGAGTGGAATATTCATCAACTCGTAGAACGGTGAGCGTTCAACATCTGCGCGACTCAAGTGTTCGGCAAGGTTCGCAGGGCACCAAACGGTTACGAGCGCAAAGGGTTCACCGTCAGCAAGATTTAGGCGTTTCACTCTCAGCACCTGAATGTTGCCAAGGACTTTCGCAACACGCCCCTTTGCGCGCTCGAACGCGAACTCAAGGATTTGCCGCTCAGGTTTAATACCGTCACTGGCCATCTGCTCTTCGATAGTCGCGAGGCGTCCGAGTGGCTGGCGAATCGGATCGGTTGCCACATACCAACCGAATCCTTGACGCGCATCAACCAACGACTCATCTCGTAACACTTCAAGCGCTTTGCGAATGGTCACTCGTGACGCATCAAAGGTGGTGGAGAGTTCTGATTCAGACGGCAACACGCGCCCAGCGGCAAACTCGCCAGCCGTGATCCGAGTTCGGAGAGCGTCGGCAATTTCTTGGTATCTGATTCTCCGCATAGTGGCACTTGTATTATACTTGTCTACACATAGGGAAGGGGACCTACTTCCCCACCGCATTGAATCGCATCAACAAAACCAAGGAGCTGACATGGCCGTTTCCGCTGGCACACCGATCGAACTCGTACAGGGTGCGTACAAATCTCTCGCCGCAAATTGCGCAATCGGCCGCGAGCGTCTCGGGCGTCCTCTCACGTTGGCGGAAAAGATCCTCATCAATCATTTGGTTGATCCAAACAACCAAGAACTCGAGCGTGGTCGTTCATACGCGGACTTCAATCCCGACCGCGTAGCGATGCAAGATGCAACCGCACAGATGGCGTTGTTGCAGTTCATGACTGCAGGGCTACCAACTACCGCGGTGCCATCAACTGTTCACTGCGACCATCTCATCTCGGCAAAAGTTGGTGCCAAGATCGACCTTGGCGTAGCCGTCGACACCAACAAAGAGGTGTATGACTTTCTGCGTTCTGTTTCTGCCAAATACGGGATCGGTTTTTGGGGTCCTGGTAGCGGAATCATCCACCAGGTTGTGCTCGAGCACTACGCATTTCCAGGCGGAATGATGATCGGCACCGATTCACACACTCCGAATGCTGGTGGTCTCGGCATGGTGGCCATCGGTGTTGGTGGCGCTGACGCAGTTGACGTAATGACTGGTTTTCCATTCAACGTGCGTTGGCCAAAAGTGATCGGCGTAAAGCTCACCGGCACATTGTCGGGATGGTCAAGTCCGAAAGACGTAATTCTCGAAGTTGCCCGAGTTCTCACGGTTGAGGGCGGCACT
>JBIIRE010000065.1:0-8862 GCA_044341655.1 Ilumatobacteraceae bacterium
TCAACTGTGTCGATCCGAATAACTCGGCCGTTGAAATGGGTCTCCGGTAACCAAGCTGGAACAATTGCAAGTGAAGCATTGACGACCACGGGTGAGGCGTAATCCTTCCAACTGCTGAGTATTGACTCATCTGCATATTCGATGTCTACAGTGAGCGTTTCATCAAAGGGTGCAAGAACCGACAGAAGACTGTCAATCGGCGTCTCAGAGACGCAACGAAGTTCCACTCGATCTCCAAAGTTGCGCTCCTCAATCGCAAACGCTCCGAGCAGCATCAGGGCGTCAGCACAGATCTCCGATGCCTCATGTGAGCACTCGACGACGACCACGCGGATCAAAGTTTGATCAGTCACTAGTCAATGCGTCGAAGATCACGCTTGTAACGCTTCGCATTTTGCACGTACGAATCAATCCCCATCTTCACTGGTTCAATATTCGCCTTGCCCTCTTTAATAACCGCGGGTGTGCCTACAGCCAGAGCTCCGGCCGGAACAATCGTGTTGTTCAATACAACCGCGTTGGCCGCAACGATCGCACCAGAGCAGATCCTCGCGTAATGGAGTATCACGCAGCCTGATGAAGCCTGAGACCACTCCTCCATGATGCAACCTTCCAGATGGACCATGTGACCCACTAGGCAGTGGTCACCAACCTGTGTTGGTGAATCGGGTGTTGTATGAACCACTGAGCCGTCTTGAATGCTCGTGTACGCACCAATCGTGATGCTGCCGTGGTCGCCTCGCAGGACTGTGTTGGGCCAAATAGAAGAAAACGCACCGATATGCACATCCCCAATTACCACTGCATCGGGGTGGACAAAAGCATCCGCATGAATGGTGGGCTCAATGTTTCCAAGTGCGTAAATCGGCATTGCCCAAGGCTATGCGACTTAAACAATTTGTCGGCAATGAACTAGCGTTTAATGCTTATGTCACGCCGTATCGATGTCGAACTCACTAGCAACAAGGGAGACGGAACCTGGACCTGGCGCTCAGCTGGAGCCAAGGAGCCGAAGGGAATTGTTGAGTCCACTCTCCTACCCGCTGCGGCAAAAGTTGGTGACGTCCTGAAGATCGAAGCCGAGTTCTCTCTCGATGGCGTGAGTGTGCTTGCAGTGATTCCACCCAAGGGCAAAGAAGAGCGCAAAGGACTCCTTGAGTTGATTCCAACCGAACGTGAATTCAAGGGCGTGACACAACAGCTGGCGAAGAAAGGCCGTGACGACGGTGACCGTCGTCCACGTAAGCGCAAAGACGGCGAGGCACCCAGAGGAGATCGACCACGCACACCACGTCCGAACTTCACTCCTCCGCCAGACACTCCACTGCGTCCAAAGTTGAAGCGTCTCCGCGCTGGCGATTCCCACAAAAAAGCTGTGCTCTCCACATTGTCTGAAGCTGAGCGCACCATCGCCGAAACTCTGCTCAAAGGAGGCGGAGTTGCTGCGGTGCGTGATGCAGCGACTGAACAGAACCGCATCGCTAAACAGGCTGGAGGCGAAGCAGTACCCGTTGAAGGGATTCTCGCAATCGCAGAAAAACTGCGCCCGTCACTACATGTTGCCGACTGGCTCGACCGTGCAGAGGCAGCTAAGCGAGATCTAGAAACTCTTGATCTACGTGATCTGCGGTCAGTCGTTGTTGCGGCCACCGACCCCATGGTCGCCCGTGATGAAAACACCAAAGCACTTGCTGCGGAGTTAAAGGAAGCTTTAACTCGTCGCCAGGATGAGGAATACAAGCTTTGGCTGGGAGACATTGATGCTGCTGTCGGTGTTGGCCGCGTGATTCGGGCACTTAAGACCTCGTCTCAGCCACCAAAGGCAGGAGTACCATTCCCAGCTGAGTTAGCTGCGAAGTTAGTGGCAGCTACACAGAACACATTTGCCTCCGACACGCTTCCTGATCGTTGGATTGCACTCATGGAAGCATTGGCCTTCTCACCGGTTCATAAACAGGTAAAACCCACTGCGGCCCCTCCGGTAATCAGCGAAGAACTCAAGAAGACTGCACTCAGACTCGGCCCGATCCTGCCTGACTTTGCGGTTCTGCTTGGTGTGGAAGTGCCAGCAAAGGCACCAATGCCGAAGCCCCTGCGCCCCACCGCTCCAGCTCGCAAGAAAATCAATAAGGAAACTGCACCTAAGAAGGATTGAGGTCCACTATGTCCGCATCTGAAAATGCAATCGTCACCTATGAAAAACGTGGAAACGTTGCGCTGATTACTTTGAATCGCCCCGATGCACGCAATGCAATCAACGGTGACGTGGCAGCCGGTCTCGAAGCCGCGATAGACCAACTTGAAGCCGAGCAAGGTGTTTGGTGTGGCGTTATCACAGCCAATACAGAGGGCCATAAGACCCCAGTCTTTTGTGCAGGCGCCGACCTGAAAGCAATCAACTCCGGACAGGCCGCAGCACTCAACACTGCACGGGGTGGATTCGCAGGCTTTGTCTACCGTGAGCGGTCGAAGCCGGTAATTGCTGCGGTAGATGGTTTGGCTACTGCTGGTGGCTGCGAAATTGTGCTCGCTTGCGACATGGTGATTGCCTCAACAAGATCCCAGTTCGGTTTGGCCGAAGTTAAGAGGAACTTGATTGCAGGTGCAGGTGGATTGTTTCGCCTACCCCGGGCAATTGGTCGCAATGTTGCAATGGAAGCGATCCTGACGGGTGATCCTTTGACCTCTCAGCGCGCCTATGAACTGGGGCTCGTAAACCATCTCGTAGAACCAGATGAGGTTGTTGCAAAAGCATTTGAGGTTGCTGAGAAGGTTGCGAGTTCTGCACCCATTGCGGTTGCTAAGAGTCGGAAAATTGTTCTCGCATCGGCATATGAAGACGATGACACCTTGAAAGCCATGACTGAAGCAGCCTTTGGCGACGTACTCAAATCCGAAGACACCAAAGAGGGCCTCGCGGCATTCATTGAAAAGCGTGCACCGAACTGGCAGGGTCGTTAACTTAAATCTGTTTGCGCATCATCAGTCGCTGACTGATCAAACCTGCGCGTTCAAACAAATTTTTTGTATCACGATCGCCGGGTAAAGCCTCGGCCCGTAGAGCAGAAACACGCTGATCTTGCGCAACAGCAATAGCAGCGGCCATCATCGCATCTCCTGCTCCAATTCCGCGAGACTCAGCGTCCACATGCACTTCAAAAATTTCGATTTCCGAATCTCGTAGACCTAAGACCATAAATCCCACCACGTATCCATTGAGGTCGGCCACATAAACGGTGGTGTTATTCATATCCGGCTTTTTGTGCCGTTCATCCCAAAGCAGCGCCCCACCACGGAACTCTTGAATCGTGCGTCGCAACGACTCGCGTAACTCTGCAATGCGCGGCGAATCCTCGTTTAGCGCTGTTCGAACGACTACAGCGCTCATGGAGTCACGACGTAAACAACGGGCAAGAGTCGTCACCAACTGGGCACTGAGGTGCTGACTCCCTAACTAACAAGAAGCAAGAACCACAGAGACGCTCATCGGGACGCTTTGGCTGCAGACGATCCGTAGTGTCGCCACGATCGTCAAATTCTTCTTCCTCTTCTTCCTCCGCCGGAGTCTCTTCGGCAGCGACCATACGGTCTTTCAAGATGGTGTCGAGATCTGCCTCCACATCATCAGGGGTAATCAGATCTTCATCATCATCCTCGTCATCGGCTCCACCAGCGCGGGCCATGCCTTTCGAGGGGTCAACAACTTCTTCTTCCGCGTCGTCAGCTTCTGCATCAACATCATCGATATCAACGATGTCCTCTTCGAGATCTTCAGGGTCAAGCTCGAGATCGTCCTCTAACTCCTCGCCATCAAAATCATCTATCAACTCATCATCTGACATGCGTCCTCGCTTCCACCGCACTGCCGGTGCGCCCGCGGACTATAGGCAACAGGAGCGACACATGCGCGAATCGATCTAGTGACCATTGTCACGGTGCCCGAATATACCGAAATCATGAGCGTTTTCCCCGCATGATCATGAGCGTTTTCCCCGCATGATCATGAGCGTTTTCCCCGCTTTTCTTCAGCTCGACGCTCAGCGGCCAAGCGCTCCAATTCAGGGGCTTCAGTTGTCATATGGCTCATAACGGCCGCAACAGCCTTGTGGCCAGCGACCTCAGCGATCTGGCGGTGCATTTCGAGAGCAACAGTTCTGTAAGCGGGATGTCCCTGTGGCGACGACCTCAACTCGAGCATATGGATCGCTTCCCTGGCGTTGAACTGCATCACATACCTAAGGCGATATGCCATAGACACGGCGTACGACGCCTGTTCTGGGTAGCTCTCCTGCAGGTCGTCATATAGGGCTGCCGAGCGATCCATAACCTCATCGAAAGCTTCTTGCTGACCCGCTTCCACCACAAGGTCTGGGCGAGAATAACCATGATTAGGGGTCAACGATTGCCATTCAATTGTTAACAAGCGATGGCGCTGCAAATCACGAAACGCACCGTAATCACTTAACACATCGAATCGATAGTCAACGCTTTCAAAAGCGCGACCGGGCTTGTGGCGGCGGTTTCGACGGTCTCCGACATAAGCGCTAACCAAAGCCAGTCGATCCTCGTCGCTTAACTTCGCAACACGAGCCCGTAATTGGGATTCGGGGAGATGTGATGACGAGTAGCAGATTGCAGCAAGGAGTTTCTCTTCAGCATCTGGATCATGGTCGACCAGCGTTACCGCATCCACACGATCTGCGGGAAGATCTCCAAACAAACGATCCACCACTGCTGAGGTGTTGTCGGCGTTTGTCCGCAGATATTCACTCCATTCGACTCCCCTACCTTCAATATCTACGCGCTTCAAGAAGGATGGAATGACCTTTCGAAGTTCCTCGAGCATCAGATCTGCATAAGCACGCGCTTCCGGCAATGGGTGTGCGCGCATTCTGAGCAACAACCCTTCAAATGCCTGGCCCGACCCATAGATACCAACATTTGACAACGAGGCAGCTGGCAAAAGCCCACGAGCAGCATCCAAGGCCTTCGCACGAGTTGCTTGCCGATAGACGAAATCTGAATCTGCTGGATTTTTCTCCACCGTTGCACGGATGTGCTCTGTAACACCATCGGCAATAACGCTGTAAGCGTCAAACATGCGATCCATGTCCCCGACATAACGCGCTCCAAATCGCGACTCCATCAAGATCGGATCGCGGTAGTACCGGTAACGACCTCCGAGTCGAGCGTCATAGGAGATGTAACGGGTGCTTTGTTCCAAATAGCTCGCAAGACGACCCCACTCCAGGATCTTGGTCAAGATATTCGAGGCCTGTTCACACGCCAGGTGCACGCCTCCTAGCTGAGCAACCGAATCATCGCCGTATTCAAGAAAGACTTTTTCATAGAGTTGCTCGGCGCGATCCAATCCAACTGTGGCATCAACCGTTTGATCGCCGGAGATATCCAGATCGCCCACGAACTCATCAAGGAATAGTCGACGCAAACTCTTTGCACTTCGGCTGTAGCGCGCGAACAGTGCACCTTTTACGACTTCAGGAAGATTTACTAACGCGAATACGGGTCCATCAAGAGTCGTGAAGTAACGCCGAAGAATGTCGGCCTCACTTGCTGAGAACTCCTCTGGCACATAGACCGTCATGGCGTGAAATAATACGGTTCATCGACTCTCGCAGCGGTGATACCCAACACCAGTTGCTTAGCCGAAAAGGACCCCCGCAGCGTCCTGAGCATGAGGTCCTGAGGCCCGCACGCTACTCAGCAGGTCTCCTTGCCGCACAAGGTCGCAAGCCAGATTGGCTAGCAAAATGGCACCGTCACGGATTCCAGCCGTAGCCGCCTCCCCGATGGCTGCAGCCGCAAAATCCTCAGTGTGAAGGGGCGTACCAGGTGGTGCGATTGCGATCATCGGATGGATGGATGGCACCAGGTGACTGACGTTACCCATGTCGGTGGAACCGACAACTCTCGCATCTGCGGACGGCATTATTGGATCACGACCTAACTCTCTGGAAAGTTCCGCATAACGGGCAAGTAGTGGCGGATTATCCACCATGTCGGCGTAAGCGAACTCTTCCCAATGGAGATCTACTTCACAACCACAAGCCTGAGCTCCACCAATTAAGGCGGCAGCTACACGTTCACGCAAAGGTGCCAAGCTCGTCAGCGTGTCAGATCTCACGTACCAAAGTGTTTCTGCGTGAGCCGGGACCACATTGGGTTTGTCACCACCGTGAACAAAGATTCCGTGAACACGTTCTGTATCGCGAATGTGCTGCCTTAACGCTGCAACAGCGTTATAGCCAAGAACTGCGGCATCAAGCGCGTTACGTCCCTCATGTGGCGATGATGCCGCATGTGCTGCCTTCCCGCGATAGATAGCGCGTAGTTCCTGGATTGCGATCGCATTCATTCTTAAGAGATCATGGTCGGCCGGATGAATCATTAACGCCGCATCAATTCCTGAAAACGCACCGTTTCTCGCCATCTTGATCTTTCCCCCACCACCTTCTTCCGCTGGAGTACCCAATACGCGAACCCTTAGACCAAGGTCGCTGGCGATTGGAACCAGGGCCAGTGCAGCGCCAAGCCCCGCAGCGGCGATGACATTGTGTCCACAGCCGTGACCTATGGAGGGCAAAGCATCGTATTCAAGCAGTAAGGCAACCGTTGGTCCAGCGTTGGCTCCGAACTCGGCGGCAAATCCGGTGGCCGTTCCATAGGCGCCACGCTGAACCTGCAAGCCGTTTGATGCGAAAACATCAGAGAGGGTCTCCATCGCAAAGAACTCCTCAAAGCACAATTCGGGTCGAGCGTGGATCGCCGTTGATGTTCTAATCAATTCGGGCATCAAGCGATCGACAGCAGCACTGATCTCCGTAATGCTCATAGAACCTCCAGATTCAATCTCTGACGTTTCTATCACTCGTATCAAATTGCCGTTGCCATTGGCAAGACAACCTGTGCGCTTGAGGCCTCTATCGAACAATCGATCTGCGCATACTTACCTCGGGCAACTCCATCCACAATCAGCAACATTGGGCCCTCCAGAGTGAGACTTGTTAGTCGTGACACTCGCAGCGACGGGTGAGGTAGATGAGTCCCGCTTCGCATCTTTCGCCGAGCTTTCAATCGCTGCCGCAACGACATAGCAGTTTCGACTCGCAGATAGTCCAAAACACCATCCCCAGGATGTGCACGCGGGCAAACCTCGCGTCCCCCTGTCCAACCAGTCGAGGTAATTACGTGAAACTCGCCGTGCCAGTAGCTGCCGAAGGTTAGGTCTGAAATCGCATTGAAATGAAAAATCTCGCCACTAGTTGAAGTCGCCTCAATCAATATCTGATCAATATTCAAGATGACACATTGCTGGCCAGCTGAAATCAGTACCGATCCTGCACCCAATGCGTGTGCGAGTTCCCCGGCGATAGGGATGAATGGAATACCGGAGACTGCCGCTTCCGCACATTCGGCATCGCTGTTACAAAATATGGCGTCATCGGGGACAACATCTCTACGTTCAAAATCAGCGTTCATCAACCGACTCCAACCGCGAGCTTCACAACACCCCGATCGAGTTTCTCGCATGCAAACCTTGCGTTTTGACGCACTGCTGTAGATGGCGCAATCTCGGCAACCTGATTGAGTAAGTCGATGAGGTTTCTAACCGCTCGAACGAAATCACCAGCTGCATAGTCCTCTTCAGACAGGGAAGTACTTAGAGATTCTCCGTTGAACCACGCAAGGATTGCCCGACTCATACCGAAATCAAGTTCACGCAGTGGTGCCAACATGGCTTCTTCGAGTTGTCCATTGATTTGCCGGTGTATCTGACGCAACCTCGCTCCCGCGTCCCTCAAGTGCTTTGGAGGGAGACTCTCACTTGGATCCGTATCACGGCTTCGAGATTCGTAGACAAATGCACTCATTAGAACAACGAGATCGGCCTCAGTCAGGGGTTCAAGTACACCACACCACAGGACTTCAGCAATCACTACATCGAGCTCGTGGAAGACGTTTCTTAATGTGCTCCCCTTTTCCGTGAGAGTCCAACCATCAATAAATCCTCGCTTTGTGAGCAAACGAGTCACATCGGCGAAGCGTGCACTCACCGAACCAGCCATTGATGTCTGCTTGGCAGAGATTTGATTTATATCTTTCAGCAATCGTTTCAGGGTGTTCTTGTCGGATTTCCTGTTAGAGGGACCGGCTCTCCGAGAGGAATGATGACCCGAATTATGAGCCGAAGCCAAACGCGCCACTTCCACTACAAAATCTCGACGTTGTGGCACATATGGAATTGGGAGTGCGACCTTGCCGGCTTTAACTCCAAACTCCGAAAGTTCTACGAGATCAAAAGTGATGCGTTCCGCCTCGGTATCAACCGTTGTAATTCGAGTTCCTGAGTTCCGATCTGCAATCGCAACCACAGCCACTAGGCCCTGATATGCGACTGAATCAACATAGACAAGATCTCCGAGATCAAAACGCTGCATTGAGATCTCTGCATCTGGGTCGTTGACCCCAAAGGAACGGAGCTCTGCTTCAAGGCGCTCACGACGCCTCTCCAAAAGCACAATCTCCTTATCGGACTGGAACTGGGCAAGAGAAAGGTTCAACAGGTGCTGCGCCTCTCGTTGTGAGTGCGTTGCAATCAGATTGGTCGCCATATTGCAAGACGGCTTAAAAGCTGATCGCAAATTGAACTCACGGTTAGCAACCAGACCGGCCACCGTGTCAAACCTCACAAATGGATTGGCGCAAATCAGAGCTACGCCTTTTGAGTCGAGCCCTCGACGCCCCGCTCTTCCCGTCAATTGGGTGAAGTCGGCAGCCGACAGAATTTCATGATGCTCACCACGAAACCGGGTCACTTTCTCACTTACGACAGCACGGGCA
>JBIIRE010000182.1:0-2598 GCA_044341655.1 Ilumatobacteraceae bacterium
GTGGCGTCCCTGATACTGCGAAGGTGCGAAGTATCGATTCGCTTCGTCCACAGCCTTTGGAATCAGGTTGCGGTTTTCCTGCAGTTTCTTGTACTGGTCACGGTTCTTATCAAGTAGGAACACGGTCGATCCGAGAAGTTTGGTAACAGTTTCTGCACCAGCAGCAGCAATGAGCGAACTGAAGCCGGCCACTTCTTCATCGCTCAACGGACGCGACACTTCGCCATCTTCCTCGACTTCGGCGGTGATGAGCTCGGACATCATGTCGTCGCCTGGGTTCTTGCGCTTCTCCTTTGCGAGTTCAAGGAAGTAGTTGAAGCTACGCCTCGCTCGCTGAATATCGCCAGTGTCCATTGGCTTCAGCGGATTGATGGTCAATTGTTCATCCACCCAATGACGCAGCGTCTGGTGGTCAGCCTTTGGCGCACCAAGAATCGAGCAGATCACTTCAACGGGGAAGAGTGCAGCGAATTCCGCTACCCAGTCGACAACCTTTTGCCCCTGCACTGCGTCCGCTTTTTCTGCGATGACACCGCGAACGATGTGTTCGAACTTTGCAGCGGCGCGTGGAGTGAAAGAGCGATTGACGAGTTTGCGCAAGCGTTCATGCATTGGTGGGTCGATCGTGAGAATTGAACCTGGCGCCTGCGGTGGGCGCTCTGGAAGATGGACCATGGTTGCTGCATGACCCCACTCGTTTGAGTACGTAGCCCAATCTTTGGAGGCATCAACAACATCGCTGTAACGCGAGTACGCATAAAACTTGTATGTCGGGTTGTAGCTAACTGGCGCTTCATCGCGCAGTTTCTTGTACAAGTCGTAAGGATCGTCGAAGTAGACGTCACTGTACGGATCGAACACAACATCCGAAGCCATTGGTACCCCCTAATTTTCCCCCAGCAGTCGGCAACGACCGCGTCCGAGAGACATTAGTGTCAGAGGAATGAAAGTCATAGTGGACTACGAAAACTGCGACAGCCACGGAGTGTGCGCCAGCGTTTGCCCCGAGGTGTTTGAACTACGTGATGACGACTTCATGTATGTCATCAACGAGAATCCAGATGAGTCCCTGCGGCCAAAGGTTGAGTTGGCCGTGAAGTCCTGCCCCAAGCAGGCCCTGAAACTGGAAGGCTGAGCCCGCGCCCCGAGATTGGGTACGCAGGGATGCCGTTGGTAGGCTTTTCCCCCTAGTGGCCTTGGGAAATAGACCCATTCCGGCCCCCAAAAGTTAGAACGCAGGTGTGAGATGGCATCGAAATGTGAAGTTTGCGGCAAGGGACCCTCGTGGGGCATGTCGGTATCCCACTCGCATCGTCGTACGAAGCGTCGTTGGAATCCGAATATCCAACGGATTCGTGCAATCGTCAGCGGCTCACCAAAGCGCGTGAATGTTTGCACCAGCTGCATCAAGGCTGGCAAAGTCACAAAAGCCGGTCGCTGATGCAAGGCGTAATCAAAGCCTTTGATCCGGATTCCGGGTTGGGCCTAGTGATTACAGACACCGATCTCGCTGAGTACGAACTCGCCGACAACGCCCTCGAAGGCTCAATCTTCCGCATGCTTCGCCAAGGGCAGCGCGTAGTTTTCACACTCGACGCCGAAGGCCGCGCGACCTCGCTGCGCCTCGGTTCAGAATCAGACATGGGCACCCCGGGTTACGACTCGGCACCCAACTGAACCAGCACCACCCCACCACAAATACAAAGTTCCCCCAAGGAGATTGACCGCGATGAGTGGCACCAGCAACAACCAAGCACTCCAAAACTGGGTTAAGGAGTGGGCGGCAATTCTGCAACCAAAGGACATTTACTGGTGCGATGGCTCGGCTGAAGAGTACGACCGCTTGTGCCAAGAACTCGTTGATGCGGGCACCTTCACCAAACTCGATGAAGCCAAGCGCCCAAACAGTTACTGGGCACATTCCGATCCAGGCGACGTAGCCCGAGTCGAAGACCGCACTTTCATCTGCTCAGCAAAGCAAGAAGACGCAGGCCCGAATAACAACTGGCGCGAGCCCAGCGAGATGCGCACCGAGATGAAGCATCTCTACCTCGGGGCGATGAAGGGCCGCACGATGTACGTGGTGCCTTTTTCAATGGGCCCACTTGGCTCACCAATCGCACACATTGGCGTGCAGCTGACCGACTCTGCCTACGTTGCAGTGTCCATGCGCATCATGACCCGCATGGGACAGGGCGCCCTTGATGTGCTTGGCAACAACAATTGGGTTCCATGTGTGCATTCCGTTGGCGCACCACTTGAGCCAGGTCAGAGTGATTCAAGCTGGCCATGCAACCCAGACAACAAGTACATCGTCCACTTCCCTGAGACCCGTGAGATCTGGTCATTCGGTTCTGGATATGGCGGAAATGCATTGCTTGGCAAGAAGTGTTTTGCGCTTCGTATCGCATCGGTGATGGCACGTGATGATGGCTGGCTCGCAGAGCACATGCTGATTCTGAAACTCACCAACCCCGAAGGCAACTCCAAGTACATCGCTGCTGCATTCCCATCGGCATGTGGCAAGACCAACCTTGCGATGCTGCAACCCACAATCCCCGGCTGGAAAGCCGAGACCATCGGCGACGACATCTGCTG
>JBIIRE010000183.1:0-2594 GCA_044341655.1 Ilumatobacteraceae bacterium
TACTTGAGCGCCATGTTGCTTGACCTGAATGACCCAATGCGTGTAATTGGCACATTGAATCAACCCCTGCTTGCACCGATACCTGCCGAGCGCGAGGGGTACGTTCCCAATGTGGTCTACTCGTGCGGGAGCCTCAAGCACCGTGATGTGTTGATGATCCCATTTGGCATTGCGGACAACTCAATCGGATTTGCCACAGCGAGGATTACGGATCTTCTTACCCTCCTGACTGATACGTACTAGGGGTTCCCAATTCACTGCTTCTCTCGGTTACTTTTGCTGTGAAAGAAATTGGGGGTTGCAATGAAGGTAAGTACGGGGCAAGTAGCGGTCATCACCGGTGGTGCTAGTGGCATTGGCTTAGGGCTCGCAGAAGAGTTTGGATCACGCGGGCTAAAGGTGGTCGTGTCCGATATTCGCTCTGATGCCATTGATGCCGCAATTGAAGACCTCCAAAAAAATGGCGTTGAGTGTATGGGCGTCGTCACCGATGTTGCCGACCCACTGCAGGTGGACCGTTTGGCTGAAGCCGCGATCGCTCGCTTCGGGCACGTGGACATCGTCTGCAACAATGCCGGCGTTGTGTGCAAGATGGCGCCGATGTGGGAGCAGACCCACCAGACATGGCAGTGGTTGACTGATGTTGGGCTATTGGGAATTGTGAGTGGTGTGCGGGCATTTGCTCCACACTTTCTCGAACGCGGTGCGGGTCATTTTGTCAACACAGCTTCCGTTGGTGGCCTCACCGTGCTCCCCTATCTCACCCCTTACAACGCGGTCAAACATGCTGTGGTCGGCATGACTGAATCACTGAACGTGGAATTGCGTGGAATTAATCCCGAGATTGGGGCGAGTGTTTTGTGCCCAGGTTTGGTACGCACGGCGTTGGGCGAAACTTCAGCCATCCTGAAGCCCGCTGGAGCGGAAGTGACTGAAGTGATCGCTGGCGCCAGATCGATGGATGATGCAGCTGCTGAATTTGGTCTGGTGCTTAATCCCCGTGATGTCGCAGTGGCCACGATTGAGGCAATTGAGGCTGGACGCGTGCACATCATGCCCGCCGGAGCCGGTGCAGGCGATGTGAAGCGCCGAGTTGAATCGGTCCTCAATGACATTCCGCCCAAGAAGTAGCAGAATCGACTGAGTGCAACACCGTAAGGACATCGAAGGACTGCGAGCAATTGCAGTCATTGCGGTCCTTCTTTTTCATTTCGATATCCCAGGCTTTGGCGGCGGCTACATCGGTGTTGACGTCTTTTTTGTCATTTCTGGCTATCTAATCACCTCACTCCTTATTAATGAGCGCGAGGCAAACGACCGAATCTCCATCCGCGACTTCTACGCTCGTCGAGCCCGCCGTTTGCTGCCGATTTCGGTAGTCGTGCTGGCTGTAACGGCTCTTGCCTCAGCAATATGGTTGCAGCCAACCCGATTGTCTGCACTTGCCAACGACATCATGGCGGCTGCGGCGTTTTCAGTGAACTTTGTGTTTGCCCATCGCGGAACTGACTACCTGCAGGCTGCGATGGAACCATCGGCGATTCAGCATTATTGGTCACTTGCAGTTGAAGAGCAGTTCTATATGGTGTGGCCTGGTCTCATCGCCCTAGTCACATTGGGTGGCAAGAGAATTCGTCAAAAGATTACAATTGCAATGGGACTGATCGTGATCGTCTCGTTTGCACTTAGCGCCACACTGACGAGTGCAACACCGTCATGGGCATACTTTGGTCTACACACCCGCGCATGGGAACTCGGGCTCGGCGCATTGCTAGCCGCATTGGCGGCGAATACCGCCAGATTGAGCCCAACTGTTCGCGCCACACTTGGTTGGATTGGCGTGGGTGGCATCATCGTTTCGGTACTTAGTTTTGCTGATGTTGTGGCGTTTCCAGGCACGATCGCTGCCGTTCCAGTGATTGCAACGGGTCTCGCTTTAATCGCCGGAGATCAAGTTGCCTATGGGCCCGTCCTTATCTTGCGCAACGGCTTCATGCAATGGGTGGGTGCTAGGTCGTACTCGCTTTATCTTTGGCATTGGCCGGCATTGATAGTCACACAGAGTCAGCTCGGTGATGATCTGAGTATTACCGCCCGCCTTGGAGTCTTGCTGCTGGTACTTGGTTTATCTGAGCTTGGGTATCGACTCATTGAGAACCCAGTGCGCCGCTCGAAAGCATTGATCAGCCGCTCGGCCGTATCGCTTGTGGTTGGCGCCTCACTAGTTTTGACCGGGATTGGAGCTGGCGTTGCGTTGCACAATCACGAACCCGATATTTCAACTGGTGTTACCGCAACCGTGCCCACGCTTCCTGACACCACAACCACAGAGCCGACAACCAGCACCACCGCCCCGAAGCCCAAGCCCACGTTTATATCAATGGCTGAAACCAAGCCACTCGATGCGATCGTTGCCGCCGAGCCAAATTCGGTGGTGCCAGACAATGTGCGCCCTTCACTTCTAAATGCCACCACTGACACGAGTGCCATCTATGAAAATGGTTGCCATGTGTACTACGACTCTGAAGTCCGGCGTGATTGTGTGTTTGGCGACCCGAATGGCTCAGTGACAGTTGCTTTATGGGGCGACTCTC
>JBIIRE010000007.1:0-25381 GCA_044341655.1 Ilumatobacteraceae bacterium
CACTCCGAGATCTCCGAGGAACAACCCAACATTTGCGATTCGTGAAAGCTCAAACAGAATCGTGCGGATCACCTGGGCACGTGGTGGTGCCTCGATGCCCATCAACTTCTCGGCCGCAAGAATGAACGGCACTTCGTTGGCAAATGAACCAAGCCAGTCAATGCGGTTGACAAGCGCGGTCACCTGCGGGAAGGTGCGAACTTCGGTCAGTTTTTCGTAGCCACGATGCATGTAGCCACAAGAGGGTTCAGCCCAAACAACCTGTTCACCATCAAGGCGACAGATGATTCGCAGAGTGCCGTGTGTCGCAGGGTGCTGCGGACCGATGTTGAGGGTCATTCCCTCAGTTTCGAGTTCCACATTCACACGTGCATCCGCTGCTTGCGACGCGATGTACGCAAGCTGCTGGCGATCACCGAGCATGGTCATTCGTCGCCACCTTCCTCATCGCCACCAGGAAGTGGCTCAACATCGACAATTCCAGGCCATGGCTTGATCACGCGTGCGAGCAACGGAAAGTCCTTGCGCAATGGGTGGCCCTCAAAATCCGACGGCAAGTACATGTTGCGTTGATCGGGATGCCCAGCAAATGTGATGCCGAACATCTCACCTGCTTCGCGCTCGTGCCAGTTTGCGCCAGCAAATACAGAAGAGATTGATCCGATGGTCATTGAGTCATCGAGATCGACTTTCACATTCACTGCCGGCTTGCCACGCAATGACTCGAGACGCATTAATACCTGGAACCTGGTGTCTCCACCCGCGTAGCCCTGGCGAATTGTGGTGTCTTTTTCCACTGGTGCGTCGGTTGGGTCTTCTTCACCTTTGCCGAATGGCGATGGCATCCAGTCAATTGCCGAGAGAAATTCAAAGTAGTCAAGGCCGAGATCGTCACGCATTGTGCGCACCGAATCGACCCATGTATCCGCCGCAAGACGAATCCAAATGTCGTCACCAGGTTTCACGAAAGAATCAAGGACTGCTGAACCAAGGCGTGCACGAATTTCCACGACGAATGAATCGCGGTCGGTATCTACTACCGGTGTGGCTTCGGGGGTCTCAGTTGACGACAACAGGAACTCCCTTTAGTTCGCCGACTTTCCCACCAACGATGATCGGCTTGGTTCCCTCGCCACGCCAACGCGCACCCATGTCCTCGTTCTTGATGCGTTGCTGCAACAAGACAATGCCCTCAAGCAGCGCTTCGGGACGTGGTGGACAACCTGGAACGTAAACATCAACTGGGAGGATCTGATCGATTCCCTTTGTGACTGAATACGAATCCCAATATGGACCGCCGCAGTTTGCGCATGACCCCATCGAGATCACGTACTTGGGTTCTGGCATTTGCTCATACAAACGCTTGATGGCAGGAGCCATCTTGTCGGTAACAGTTCCAGAGATAACAACGAGGTCTGCTTGACGCGGCGATGCCGGCAACGGAATAACACCGAGACGCATTACGTCATAGCGAGGTGAAGCAAATGCGGCACCCATCTCAATCGCGCAACATGCAAGGCCCCACTGGTAGACCCAAAGGCTGTACGAACGACCAAGGTTGAACAGTTGATTGAGCGACTTCGGCAACCGACCGCGATCCACAAGACCCATGAGATTCCTACCGACCTTCGCCTAGATCCAACGCAACACGCCCTTGCGCCACGCGTAAACGAGGCCAAGGAGCAGTACAAACACGAATATGCCCATTTCAACGAGACCAAAACCTGCGTAACGCTCAAGTTGGGTAGCCCACGGGAAAATAAACACGGCCTCAACATCGAAAATCACGAACAAGAGGGCAAAGACGTAATAACGAATTTGGCTTTGCACCCAGCCGTCACCAACTGGATCAACACCACTTTCATAAGCGAGTTGTTTTTCACGGTTCGGCTTAACTGGGCGAACAAGGCTCGCCAATCCAAGTAGCAAAGAAGCCAAAAGAACCGCTACGACTCCAAACCAGATGACGGTTTGATAGGACCTCAAAAACTCTGACATCGGGATTAGAAACTACTACCCAAAGCCTTGATTCGCAGTGTTCCGAGGGAGTGACATCACACTCGTTGCATGCCCTCCAAGTGCCATGCAACGAGACGTTTCGTAAGGACGCGAGTGCGGTTCACTTCCCTGTTTGTGCGTTCGAGAAGTGTGGCGCGTTCGAGACCGACGGCTTCGAGTTCATTCGCCCCCTCATCCGATGACCACACCGAGACGATCGATTCGGTTGCCTCGGGGTGGAACTGAACAGCGAGCAAGTTGTCCATACTGAAGGCCTGGGGCCCCATCGGATTCATAGCCAGCGATTTCGCCCCTTCTGGCACCTGAAAAACGTCGTAGTGCCACTGCATCCAAGGGCCAGAGCCAATTTCTGGCACTTGCGAGGTCATTTCGTGCCAGCCGATTTCTGGTGCTGGAGCGCGGGAAACCCTTGCCCCGAGGGCCTGAGCGGCCAGCTGGGCCCCAAAACAGATCGCCAAAACCGGCTTTTGGGCCTCCAGCCAGGCTCTTAAGACCGCGGTCTCGTTATTGACAAATTCAGCCACTTTGGGGTCATAAACAGACCATCCAGACCCCAAAAGAACCAATAAATCGGCGTTTTCAGGCCGAAAATCACGTGGTTCAAGGCCTCTTCGATGCCCAATTTCGAGGCTGAACCCCCTCTCAACTAGGGCTTCACCAACGAGGCCGGGGTCGGACTCACTTTTATTGGCAATTATCTGCGCGCGCATACGGGTACGGTAAGCGATGCATGTCCGTAAACCCGAAACTGGCGGCCCTTCTTAACGGTTCGTTAATCGACGAAGCCCAAATTGCAGGGGTTGGAGTCGTAAAGCACACTCCAGTGACCCCTTCAGCGGCGCTTTCAGAGCGCTGCGGCGGTGAGATTGTTTTGAAAGCCGAGAACCTGCAGCGGACCGGTTCGTTCAAAATCCGTGGCGCAATGTCCAAGCTCGCCACCTTGGGTGATGCCGCTCGTAACGGAGTCACTGCTGGCAGTGCCGGAAATCATGCGCAGTCGCTCGCCTTTGCGGCACGACACTTTGGCGTACCTTGCGAGATATTCGTGCCAGCTGGTGCATCGCTATCCAAGATCGCTTCTTGCAAGGAATACGGCGCAACAATTGTTGAAGGTGGTGACAGTCTCGACAACGCAGTTACTGCAGCGCGTGAACGAGCACAAGAAACGGGGCGTGCGTTTTGTCATCCGTTTGATGACCCAGATGTTGTCGCTGGCCAAGCGACACTCGGTCGCGAATTGCTTACTGATATTCCAAACCTCACGCGAATTCTCATTCCACTTGGTGGTGGTGGTTTAACAAGTGGAGTGGCCATCGCTGTGAAGACCGTGCGTCCAGATGTAGATGTGATCGGTGTGCAATTCTCGGGCTGCGCTCCCTATGCGAACTCGCCGGTGCCCGAAGGTGCAATCACAACGCTCGCCGATGGCATCGCAGTAAAACGGCCCGGCGGCTTCACTCGACCGCTGATTGAGAAGTGGGTTGATGACATCGTGGTTGTTGATGAGGATCATGTAGCCGATGCGATGATCTTTCTCATGGACCGTGCGAAGTTGTATGTCGAAGGTGGTGGTGCGGTTGGGGTTTCCGCTCTGATTGCTGAACGAGCTGTACCAGCACGCAAAGGCGTCACCTGTGTGGTCCTATCAGGTGGAAATGTTGACCTTGGCTTGGTGCCGAACCTAATTCGCCGCCACGAAACAAGTGTCGGCCGACGCTTGATTTTGTTTGTGCGAATCAGTGATAGGCCTGGAGGTCTTGCAAAACTGCTATCACTCTTTGCAACTGCTGGCGCCAACTTGATTGAGGTCGAGCACGTACGTGAAGGTGTCGCACTGAATGTCCGTGAAACCGGAGTGCAGGTCGTGCTTGAAGTGCGTGGACCCGATCATGCCGACGAAGTCATCGAAGCAGCGCGCAGCGGTGGCTACGAGGTCGATCGAATCGACGCTGACTAACGAATCAGGCACGCTGACTAGCGAATCAGTACGGTGAGTGAATCACCGAGGCTGAGTACCCACTGCGGGTAAATGCCAACGACCAGTGTGAAGCCGACTGCCAATACAACGGACAACGCCAGCGAAAATGGCAGGCGGGCAGGCGATTCAGTCTCTTCGGGAGAGTCCGCCAACCAAACCGCAACCATGATCCGCAAGTAGAGATACGCGGCGATGACCGCAGAGAGCATCGCGATAATTGCAATTGCATACGATTCAACTTCGACTGCGGCTTTGATCACACCGAACTTTGCAACGAATCCCGAAGTAAGGGGTACACCTGCTTGGGACAACAGAAGCACTGTGAGACCAAGTGCCAAAGCTGGGCGACGGCGCGCCGCTCCGGCAAAATCTTTGAGCTCGGTTCCGCCACCATCTTTGGCTAGTGCAGTAACCACGGCAAAAGTGCCGCAGACAAGCACCGCGTATAGCAACAGATAAACCGCAATTGCCGAAACACCGTTCGCTGCATCATCGCTAGCCACGTGTGCTGCTGCTTCAATGCCGATCAGCATGAAGCCAGCGTGGCTGATTGAAGAATACGCAAGCATGCGCTTCACATTTGTTTGGCGTACTGCAAGTACTGAACCCACTACCAATGTTGCTACAGCAATAACCCAAACTGCTGGGCGCCAGTCATCAGCGCGATAAATGAGGCCACTGATAAACACGCGGCTGAAGGCGGCAAAGGCAGCGACCTTGCCCACTGATGCCATGAATCCAGTAACCGGAGTTGGTGAACCCTGATACACATCTGGGCTCCACACATGGAATGGAACTGCTGAGACTTTGAACCCAAGACCGATCAACAAGAGCCCAATACCAACGAGCAACAAAACATCGTTACCGTCGGCACGTACAGCACCACGCAACGTCTCATTGATGATTGAGACATTCGTGCTTGAAGTTGCGCCATAAATCAGTGCAATTCCGTAGAGGAAGAACGCTGAGGAAAAGCCTCCGAGAATGAAGTACTTAAGGCCAGCTTCTTGGCCCTCACTATTGCGTCGCTCTTTGGCGGCAAGCGTGTAAAGCGCAAGGCTCAGCGTTTCGAGACCAAGGAACAGAAGGATCAGATCGTTTGCCGCAACCATCACACCGGCGCCAACTGCAGCCAGCATGAAGAGTCCGAAGATCTCTGGTCCCTCTTCGTTACTTGCGCGGACTTCGTCTTCGGAAGTCAACGAAGTGAGCAGAAGAGCAATACAAATCGCGATGATCGCAAAGCTGGTGAATTTGTCAAAGGCAACCGAGCCACCAACAAGAGTTTTTGCACCGTTGTCATCAATGCGATTCCATTGGATAACCGCGAAGACACCGGCTACAACAGCAGTCAGCGATGTGAATGCTGCATAGCCTCCTCGCTTCCATGGTGGTGTAAGTGAACCAACCAGAAGAATGAGAAGCGCACCAGCTAAGAGTGCCAACAACGGAGATAGCGCAAACCATTCAATCCCTGGACCAACGAACGGAGTGGCGGCAAGAATCGTGCTCACTCGTGTTCTCCCTCTGACATATGGTCACTGTGCTCAGAATCGTCAGCTGGTGCCTTGTAGTCACTGCGTTCCTCGACATGAGTGATCAAGGACTTGATGCTGGGTTCAATGCGATCAATCATCGGCTTTGGATAAAGGCCCGTGAACACAATCGCAGCAATAAATATCAAGAGGATTCCACCTTCACGAGGCTTCAGCTCGGCGAAGTCGGAGTTCACTTCATCTGGCTCCCCGTGGAAGACCCGCTGATACGCCCACAGCAGATAAAGAGCCGCAAGAATCACACCAGTTGCCGCCACAACGGTCCACCAACGAGCGGTTTCAAATGATCCAATGAGAATAAGGAACTCGCCAACAAATCCGTTGAGTCCTGGCACACCGATTGAAGACAGCATCACGATCGTGAATGCGGCAGCAAAAATCGGGGCAACTTTCTGTAACCCCTTGAGTTCAGAAATGAGTCGCGTGTGGCGGCGCTCATAAATCATTCCCACAAGCAAGAACAGTGCGCCTGTACTCACACCATGGTTGATCATCTGCAATACCGAGCCGGTCATCGCCTGGGAAGTGAGTGCGAAGGTTCCAAGCACAATGAAGCCAAGGTGAGCAACTGAGGAATAAGCAACGAGTCGCTTCAGGTCGCGCTGCATCGTGGCGGCTATCGCGCCATAAATAATGCCGATCGTGGCGAGTGTGAAGAACAGAGGCTTGGACCAGTTCGCTGCTTCTGGGAACAGATAGAGACCAAAACGCAAGAAGCCATAGGTACCGAGCTTCAGCATCACACCTGCGAGCACTACTGAACCAGCGGTTGGCGCTTGAGTATGAGCATCAGGTAACCAGGTGTGCAACGGGAAGAGCGGTACTTTCACTGCAAAAGCGATCGCGAATGCAAAGAACAGCCACCGACCAGTCGATGCAGCAAAGTCTGCGTGTTCAGCGATCTGGACTAAATCAAAGGTGAAGTATCCAACATCATTCTTGGCCAGCAACGCGGTAGCGATGATGCCAACCAGCATGAATGCTGAACCAAACATCGTGTAGATGAAGAACTTGGTTGCCGCAAAGATGCGGTTGTCGTAACCCCAGCCACCGATAAGGAAATACATCGGCACAAGAACAATCTCAAAAAAGACAAAGAACAAGAAGAGATCAAGACTGAGGAATGAGCCCATGACTCCTGCCTGCAGTAAGAGCATCCATGCGAGATATGGCTTTTCATCGTGATGTGGATCAATTCCGATGATCACAATCGGGAACAACAGGCCGGTCAACACAACCAGGAAGAGCGAGATGCCATCAATCCCAAGGTGCCACGAAATTCCCCACGCTTCAACCCACTCGTGTTGCGAGGTGAACTGATAACCGGCTTCACCAGTCTTGAATGAAGCAAGCAGCCAGATGCTCATTCCCGCAGTAACTGCTGAGGTCAGCACCGCGGCGAGCTTGACCAACTCTGGGCGCGACTTCTTGAGACATGCAACCACCAACGCGCCAAAGGCTGGCACAAGGATCAAAGCGGTGAGAATCGGGAACGACACTGTGCTCTCCACTCAGATCACCCCCCGCAGAATGAACCACGCCAGCAAAATGATTGCGCCAATCCCAATAATCGCTGCATATGTGCGCACGAATCCTGACTGCACTTTGCGCAGCACGGAACTGATTCCGCCGACGCCTTTTGCGGTTCCGATCACTGCGCCATCGACAACCGTGGCATCAAACATTGCAACACCTTCAAACGCTTTACGGCCAGGGCCGCCCATGAAACCAGATATCGCACGGTCGTAATACCAACCATCGGCCAGCACCTTGGGCTCAATTGGTTTTGCTTTGCCCTTGGCGTAGACAGCGACTGACATAGCTATACCAATCGCAGCCACAACTATCGCGGCTAACAACAAAAGATATTTGTTGTCATAGGCCCACGTTCCCTTGATGTTGGCCTCGCTGTGATGAACAACTGGCTCAAGCCAATGCTCGAGGAAATGGAGATCCTTGGAGAACGGCAACTGCAATAAGCCGCCAGTAATCGACAAGAAGGCAAGAACCACCAGCGGAAACAGCATGATCTTTGGGCTCTCGTGCGGAACGAAATCGCCATGTGCTCCATGCTCTTCGTGAGCATCCTTCCACTTCGCTTCACCAAAGAACACCATGATCACCTGGCGGGTCATGTAGTACGCAGTGAGTAATGCCGTAACCATGCCAACTACATACAGGGCGCGGTTGTTGGCAAACACGTAGAGCAGAATTTCGTCTTTGGAAAAGAACCCGGCAAATGGCGGCACGCCAGCGATAGCCAACCAGCCGATAATAAAAGTTCCAGCAGTGATAGGCATCAATTTGCGCAGTGCACCCATGCGGCGCATGTCCTGTTCGTGATGCATGCCATGAATGACCGAACCCGAACCAAGGAACAAGAGTGCTTTGAAGAATGCATGCGTAACCATGTGGAAGATGGCAGCCACATAGGCGCCCGAGCCAATTGCCAAGAACATGAAGCCAAGCTGCGACACAGTCGAGTAAGCAAGCACCTTTTTGATGTCGGTTTGGGCTACAGCAATGGTTGCTGCGAACAACGCAGTGGCAGCACCAATTGTTGCGATGATCGTCGGTGCCCACTCATAAGAGGCGTGGAGCACTGGACCCATACGAGTCATCAAGAACACGCCCGAGGTAACCATCGTGGCCGCATGGATCAATGCAGATACGGGAGTCGGGCCTTCCATCGCATCAGGCAGCCAGATGTAGAGAGGTAACTGCGCGCTCTTTCCACACGCTCCGATGAAGAGCATCAGTGCAATCGCAGTGGCGGTAACTGTTGAGATGCCACCATTTTCAGCGGCGTGATTGATGCCCGAATAGGACAGAGTTCCAACCGCGCTGAACGCCAGGAACATCGCCATCATCACACCCCAGTCACCGACACGGTTGGTGACAAAGGCTTTCTTACCGGCGGTCGCGGCTGAGTCGCGAGTGTGCCAGAAAGAAATGAGGAAGTATGAACACGCGCCCACACCTTCCCAGCCGAGGAAGGTAACGAGCAGGTTCTCACCCATCACCAGCATCAACATCGAAAATGCGAACAAGTTGAGATACAAGAAGAACTTGGAGAACTTCGGATCGCCGTGCATGTAACCGATCGCATAAAGATGGATGAGCGTGCCAATTCCTGTGATGAATAGCGCCATCGTGATACTGAGTGGATCGGCGAGTATCGCGGCATCGATGTTCAGTGATCCAACAGGAATCCACTTGAACATCACTAGGTACTTCGTGCGCTCTTCGGCATCTTTGCCCAGCATGTCGAGCCACACCAGGGCGGTGACAACAAATGCCGAGCCACACGCTGCAGCGGCTAGGTAACCAGCCTTGGGCTCACCGAGGCGACGCCCAAACAGAAGTATTAATAGGAATCCGGCAAGAGGCAAGGCAGGAATCAGCCAAATGTGGTCAAGCATGATCAGCCCTTCAGCTCCGCTAGATCGTCGACGCTGGCGGACACGCGCTTACGCATGATCGCCACGACGATTCCGAGACCAATAACTACCTCGGCTGCTGCAACCACCAGAACAAAGAAGACCACGGCCTGGCCATTGATGTCGTCCATCTCTTTGGCCAAAGCGACGAAAGAAAGGTTTACCGCGTTCAACATGAGCTCAATGCACATGAAAAGCACCAGTGCATTGCGCCGCACCATGACCCCAAGTGTGCCGATTGCAAAGAGGAGTGCTGCCAACACCAAATACCAGGTCGAATTCGGCTTGATCTCGGCAATCAGTGCAGCGATCATACGGACACCTCAGACTTTTCGCCACGACGCTTGCGTGCAAGCAACACCGTGCCAACCACCGCAATCACGAGCAACACCGAGGTGACTTCAAAAGCCACCACATAGTCCGAAAAAATCAACCGTGCTAATTGCCGCGTATTTGCATCCGAATCTTCAACCGTGGGTAGATCAATAGATGCTCGACCGCTAGCAATCGTGTCACGCCCTGCGAACATGGCCGCTATGAGCACACCAGCAATACCGGTGGCCACAATCAATGCCAATGGGCGTTGAACCTTCAGTGGCTCAGTGTGCACATCTTCTGCTTTATCAACACCAAGCAACATGATCACGAACAGGAAAAGCACCACAATCGCACCCGCGTACACAATCACCTGCACTGCGGCGAGGAAGTGTGCTTCCAGCGATACGAACATGACTGCAACTCCGAACAACGTGAGCACCATGCTCAATGCTGCGTGAACAGGATTGCTGCGAGTCACAACCCCGATTGCTCCAGCCAGCACCATGATTGATGCGGCTACAAACACGAAGAGCTCCACTAGTTGCCCTCCGCATCACGAATGTCTTGGCTTGGCTCGGGTTCACGAACTCCGTGACCAAGCTCGCCGCTCCATCCGGCAACACCTTCGAAGTCAGCATCGCCCGAAGGAGCTGTTGCGCGCATCCACCCGCTCGTGTGAAGGTCCTCGCCTTCACGCCAGTCTTCCCAAGGAAGCTGCTGCGGCTTACCCGATGCATCCACCAACAATTCAGACTTGGTGTAAATCGCATCACGGCGATTCGTGAATGAGAATTCAAACAATTTGGTCTCGGTGATCGCCTCAGTTGGGCACGCTTCGACACAAAGATCGCAGTGGATGCACCGCAAGTAGTTGATCTCGTAGACAAACCCGTAGCGCTCACCAGGTGAAGTTGGATTCTCGGGATCGTTGTCCGCACCACGAACATAAATGCACTTAGCTGGGCACACACCGGCACAAAGCTCACAGCCGATGCACTTCTCCATGCCATCTTCGTAACGATTTAGGACGTGACGACCATGCAGACGCTCGGGCTTCTCAATCTTCTGATCTTTCTTGTCGCCTTTGCCCCGCTTGAACATCCGGCCACCCGAGTATTCGGTGGTGACACGATTGCGCTTCCCGTGTTGGCGGATTGTTACGAGGAATCCTCCGAGGTAACCCATCAGAACACCGATCCTTCACGTTCACGGTTTGCAGCACTAACTTTCAGCGCCGCCTGAACAATCATCACGCAGATGAGAATCACTGCGATTGAAACTGCGGTAACTACACCGGTATTCCAGCCCCGATCCTGGCCGACATTCTGCGCTGCGAGCAGCATGAACCAGCCAAGCGAGGTCGGAATCAGAAGCTTCCAGCCAAGGTTCATGAGTTGGTCATAGCGGAGTCGTGGCAAGGTGCCGCGTAGCCACACGTATACATAGAGGAATACCAAGACTTTTCCAAGCAGCCAAATGGTTCCCTCAAGATCGTTTGGAATTAGAGGAATGTCAAGCGCAGTGTCACCGATGCGAATTGGCTGTGGGCCACCGAAGAACAGCGTGACAATTACTGCCGACATTGTGATCGTGTTCATGAACTCAGCAAGGAAGAACAATGCAAACCGAATCGATGAATACTCCGTGTTGAAACCACCGACCAACTCTTGTTCAGCTTCAACGAGGTCAAATGGAGGCCTGTTGAGTTCCGCTGTGGCCGCCATCAAGAAAATTACGAACGGCACAAATCCAGTGGCAACTACATGCCAGTCGCCGAGTGTCTCTTGAACATTGACAATCCCACTCGTTGACATCGTGCCTGCAACAAGCACAACTGCGCCGAATGAAAGTGCCAATGCTGCTTCATAGGAAATCATCTGTGCAGATGCACGCACACTTCCGAGCAACGGGTACTTCGAACCAGATGACCAACCAGCGAGCATGATGCCATAAACCGCAATCGAGGAAATTGCGAGAGCAAACAAGAAACCAACTGGAGGATCCGCTAGTTGCACTCTGGTTGCATGACCGAACCATGTAACAATGCCTCCCGTATCACCACGGAAATCACCGCCAACTGGGATCACAGCAAACGCTAAGAACGCAGGAACGAAAGACAGGTACGGCGCAAAACGGAAAACGAACTTGTCGGCTTTCACCGGTAGGAGGTCTTCTTTGAAGAACAACTTGATGCCGTCAGCAAGTGTTTGTAGAAGTCCAAACGGGCCAGCCTTGTTCGGGCCGACTCGGTTCTGCATTCCTGCGATGGTCTTGCGCTCGAACCAAACCATCAACATCGTCGCAACCAAACCGACTACGAAGATGACCAGCACCTTAAGAAGCACGATGGCTATGACTGTGGCCGTGAAGTCCTCAGTCAACAACGGGTCGAGCGAAATGATCATCAGAGGGTCTCCACCTTGATGTCGTTCACAGAAGCATTCACATCAATGAGGTCACCGGCGTTTATGCCTGGTGCATTGAATGTGAGATGTGCAACACCACGGCCAACAGAATCATCAGCTTCCACAGTGACACTCACACTCGCTTTGGAACTGGTGGCTCGTACAGAGGTACCTGATGCGACTCCGATCCGTGCAAGATCTGCCGAGTTGACGCGAAGAACGTTGCGTTGAGCAAGGCCAACAAGTGAAGGACTATGTGTAGTGCTTGCACCTTGGTCGTACATCCGACGCGAAACCACTAGGCGCAGATCGTATGAGCTATGCGTACCTGCAGTGGCAGACACCGCTGGAAGTGCTGTAGCGGGCTGATCAATCAGAACGCCTTCGCGGGTATTGGCACCGCCATCGGCCATCGGCGCAAACACCGAAGTAGCGATCATTGCTAGCTGGATTGACGCAACAGAATCAAACCCAAGATCAACGTTGAGTCGTGATGCAATGTCAACTGCAACCATCCAGTCAGCGCGACTGGTTCCTCTTGCAGTTACCTTCTGGGCAACACTCGTGACACGGCCTTCAAGATTGGTCGTGGTTCCTTCCTTCTCACCATAAGCGCTGGCAGGAAGAACAACGCTGGCCCGTGCAGTCGATTCTGTGAGGAATGTATCCAACGAGATCACATTGCGGACGGCAGAAATTGCACGCCGTGCGAGGTCGGTGTCAGGAAAGTCAGCGATTGGATCGGCACCAAGCAAGACGAGTGTGTCGAGTTTTCCAGCTGCAGCAGCGGTGAGTATCTCAGTCGCGTTGCTGTTGGACCCCAAACCTGCAGCAATAGCGCCACGCACATTTCCTCGGCGCACTACTGGCAGCACTTTTGCACCTGGAACCTCAGCCAAAACTGCTGACAATGCAGCAACCGTGTGATCTGCTGATTCAGCGAGGCTTGCGCGCCCCACAACCACAACCACGTTGCCCTTACTGAGTTGTTCGCGGACAGCTGCCTCACCGAGCGTGTTGCGCACAACTGACGCTTGGAGTCCGGGTTCAGTCGGCACCGACTTCCATGAATACTTGGTGAGACCCGTTGACACTGCGGTGAATTCAAGAATTCGACTACGACGTTTTTCAGCAGCATCACGCAGACGCAAATAAAGAACCGGGAGCTCTTCTTTCAGGTCGGGTGCGATGACGATGATCGTGGTGGCATTTGCTGCCTCTTCAATTGATGCCGACGGCAAACCAAAGACTTCAGCGGGAAGACCATCTGACAACTGTGGATCGCGCATCTCGATACCGAGTGCATCGGCGAGTCGCGCCCAGGCGAATGCATCTTCATTGGTGCCCCGAGCACCACCAAGAATCGCAGCCGTACCAGTTTTGAGTGCCTCAGCCACTGCTGCCGATGCTTGCGACCAGGCAACAGGAACAAGATTGCTGCCATCATGCATCAGCGGTTGCTCAAGGCGATCTTCACTGTTCACGTTCTCAAAGTTGAATCGACCCTTATCGCAGAGCCAGCCCCAGTTGACAGCATCAGAATCTGAACCTTGATATCGAAGCAGTTCGTCACGCGATGACTGAATGACCGTGCGACAACCAACGGAACAAGTTGTACAGGTGCTCTCGCGCTGCTCAAGATCCCAGGGTCGCGCCTTGAAGCGGTACGGCTTCGCGGTCAATGCACCAACGGGACAAATCTGGACAGTGTTGCCCGAGAAGTACGAAGCAAATGGCTCATCGGGGAAAGTGTTGACCTGCGTGTTGTTGCCGCGTTGAGTAAATGAAATTAAAGGATCGCCAGCAACTTCGTCTGCAAAACGCGTGCATCGGTCACAGAGAATGCAGCGCTCACGGTCCAAGAACACGAGGTCACTGATCGGAATCGGCTTTTCATAATGGCGCTTTTCCTCGACAAAGCGACTCTCACCAGGGCCATGAGAAAACGCTTGATCCTGCAACGGGCACTCGCCACCTTTGTCACAAACAGGACAATCAAGTGGGTGATTGGCGAGCAAGAGTTCCAGCACACCTTCTTGTGCGCGCTTGACACTCGGCGTTTCGGTGCGTGCAACTTGGCCCTCAGCAACCGGAGTCATGCATGACACAACCATCATGGGTCCGCGTGGACCCTCAACTTCCACCAGGCATTGCCTGCACATTCCAACCGGCTCCATGCGCGGGTGGTAACAAAAACGTGGAACGTATGAACCGGCATCTTCACAGGCATCGATCAGTAGCTGGCCGGGCTCGGCTTCGTGAGCGCGACCATCGACCGTGATGCTGAGAGTGGTCTTAACCACTACTGGAGTTTCTTGCACTTCGGTGTCGTTTACATCAGACATGCGCGTGCGCTCCATGGCTTGAGCCCGCATGCATCGGCACGTACTCGACTCCGGCGATTGCTCGGCCGTGCTCGATGTAGTGCTCAAATTCATTACGGAACCGATTGACAGCTGAAGCAATCGGAGAAACAGCAGATGGACCAAGAGGACAAATCGTGGTCTGGCGTGGAGGCCATGCAAGACCGGGGCTGATGGATTCGCTTACCTCAAATAGCAAGTCAAGATCTTCGCGGCGGCCATTGCCGGTGAGTATGCGGTGCAAGATGCGTTCTAGCCACGTTGTTCCTTCACGACACGGTGTGCACTTTCCACAAGATTCACGGGCGAAGAAACGAACAACACGCCAGCAAGCCTTCACCATGTCAGTGGTTTCATCCATCACCACGATTGCGCCCGAACCAAGCATCGAACCGGCCTGGTCAACTGTTGGTTTATCAAGCGGAAGATCAAGATGCTCATCAAAGAACCACATCGCTGATGCGCCACCAGGAATGAACGCTTTCACCTTGCGGTTAGCACGCACCCCACCGCAGTACTCGGGTGCTTCGAACAACATGCGGAAAGTTGTAATTCCATTTGGAACTTCAAACACGCCCGGCTTGTTGACATGACCACTGACGGCGAAGATACGCATACCTGAAGAAGTTGCGCCACCGAGATCTTTGAAAGAAGTGCCGCCTTGATTAACGATGTAGGGAAGGTTCGAAAGGGTCTCGACATTGTTCACAATCGTTGGCTGCATGTAGAGGCCCTTAGAAGCTGGGAAGAAAGGCGGCTTCAAACGTGGCATTCCACGCTCTCCTTCGAGGCTTTCAATCAACGCAGTTTCTTCACCAACGATGTAAGCCCCTGCACCCCATGTGAGTGTGATGTCGACACTGAAGTCAGTGCCACAAATGCGCTTGCCCACCAAGTTGTTCGCATATGCATCGTTCAACGCCTGTGCAAGGCGCTCCTGCGCAAGTGCCATTTCACCGCGGACATAAAGAAATGCCTGAGCAGCACCGAATGCGTAGCACGCAATGATGATGCCTTCAATTAATTGATGAGGATCCTTTTCCATCAAGAGACGGTCCTTGTAGGTACCTGGCTCTGATTCATCACCATTAATCACCAAGTAGCGAGGATGCACATCGGCAGGAAGGAAGCCCCACTTCGTGCCAGCTGGGAACCCCGCGCCACCACGGCCCTGCATCTCCGAAGCTTTCACCTCGTCATGAACTTGTGCGGGCGACATCGTGGTCAATGCTTTGCGCAATGCGGTATAGCCACCGGTGCGCACGTAACCGTCATAAGTGTGGCCATCTGCCGATTCCCAACGCGATGTCAGAATCTTCGGCCCGGTTGGCACTTGGCCACCTAATGAGTAATCGGCTGTGGTGTGATCACTCATCGCAATTACCTCGCATCTACTTTCGCTTGCGCTTCAATACCGGTGTTTGCCCAAGCCTCAGTTGTGCGTTGGCGCACACGCGCGAGTGTGCCGTGCGGTGGAATCTCATCAGCCAGGCGACCCGCACGCAGATCATCAATCAATTGATCAAGATTCTCCGCCGTGACCTTGTACCGATAGCGGTAATTCACTTGGATCGCAGGAGCCTCGGTGCAGGCGGCGATGCACTCAACATCTTCAATCGTGAATAGGCCGTCATCGGTGGTAGAACCTGCCTTGATACCGAGTTTCTCCTCGGCGTGCTCTAGAAGTTCCCAGCCTCCGACCAACTGACATGCGATGTTGGTGCACACGTTGACGCAGTACTTGCCGATGGGTTCAAACTTGAACATTTCGTAGAAAGTCGCGGTGCCGTAAACCTCAGAGGTGGTCACATTTACCAACTCAGCGATGTGAGACATCGCGTCACGTGTTACATATCCATCTTGTTCTTGGGCGAGATGCAACAACGGAATCACTGCCGATTTAGGGCGCGGGAAACGACCAATGATTTCCTTAGCAAGCGTGACATTTGAATCATTGAAACGACTCATCGATCTACCTCACCGAGAACTGGGTCAACTGAAGAGATCACAGCCACCGCGTCAGCGACCAAACCGCCACGCATCATGTGCGGCAGAGTTTGGATATTGATGAACGACGGGCCACGCATACGCATGCGGTAAGGCTTTGAGGAACCATCGCTAACGATGTAGCAACCAATTTCACCGCGCGGGCTTTCGATTGCAACATACGCTTCGCCCTCTGGGACCTTGAATCCCTCAGTGAAAATCTTGAAGTGGTGAATCAACGCTTCCATTGATTCATCAATGCGAGCACGCGGTGGTGGAGTTACCTTCTTATTTTGGATTCGGTAATCACCCTTCGGCATCTTTTCCAGAATTTGATAAACGATGCGCATTGATTCACGAATTTCATTGAATCGAATTGCGTAGCGGTCAAATGCGTCGCCATAAGACCCGACGATGACATCGAATTCAACCTCGTCATATTTCATGTACGGCATTGAGCGTCGCAGGTCCCAAGCAACTCCAGTGGACCTCAAGATTGGACCCGTTGCACCAAGTGCTACTGCTTCGTCGGCGGTAATTACACCGACTCCCTGCAACCGCTCACGCCAGATCGGCTGACCGGTCATCAAGATGTCATATTCCTCGAGGCGAGCAGGCAAAGCCTCAAGAATTTCCAACACGTCATCGCGCCAGCCAGCTGGAAGGTCAGCTGCGACTCCACCAGGACGCACGAAGTTGTGGTTCATGCGGAGTCCAGTGACCTTCTGGAAAAACCGCAACACTTCCTCGCGCTCACGCCAGCCATAAATCATCATTGACACCGCACCAATGTCCATGCCGTTTGTGGCGAGGAACAAGAGGTGGCTGCTCATGCGGTTCAACTCTGAAAGAAGCATGCGAATCCATGTGGCGCGCTCAGGGATGTCGGCGTCGATGCCAAGCAACTTCTCGGTGGTGAGTGAGAACACAAGCTCGTTATTGAATGGTGACGCGTAGTCCATGCGGGTGACATTCGTGCCACCTTGCATATAGGTGAGTTCTTCACCCGTCTTCTCCATGCCTGTGTGCAGGTAACCAATTATGGGTTTGCACCGCAGAACAGTCTCGCCCTTCAACTCGAGCATCAAACGCAAGACACCGTGAGTACTTGGGTGTTGTGGGCCCATGTTGATGATCATTGTTTGATCATCAGCAACGTCGTTGGAGATTGAAGTGGTTAGTTCAGCGGCTTCCTTTTCGGACATCCGCAACACTGCACCAACTTCACGCAGTAATTGCTTTGCAGTTAACTCGCTGCGTGGACGGAGTTCTTGCCCGCCCTCGTCGGTCCCAGCAGCAGCGATCGGAATATCCGTGGTGCTCATGCTGGCGAGCCTTTGAACTGAACTGGGATCCGGCCAACCGAGTAGTCCTTGCGAAGTGGATGGCCTTCCCAATCCTCCGGCATAAGGATGCGTGTTAGGTCAGGATGGCCATCAAAGGTGATCCCGAACATGTCAAACACTTCGCGCTCCAACGCCTCGGCAGTTGGATGAAGGTCAAACAGCGAAGGCATTTTTGCATCGCCTTCAGGAACCTGAACCTTCACACGGATGCGCTCACGATTCGTGATTGACAAGAGACTCACGACGAGTTCAAAGCGCTCCGGTTGAATTCCGTCAGGTGCTGAATGATTCGGGTGCTCCAGATAGTCCACCGCGGTGACATCAATTGCCATTGTGAAACCATCATCAGCAAGCTTCTTCATCACTTCGATGTAGCGCTCACGTTCAACGAACAAAACTCTTTGACCCAGAATTTCGTTCAGTGGACAGCCGTGCAATGACTCCATTACCGCCGGCCCCCGATTTCGATAACTCCCGAAGCCGAGTGGTCGTGCTGGATAGCGAACTGTGCGCCCGCACCAGTGACGGCGCGGCGCTTCAAGATTTCGTTTGATTCAATGAGGCCGTGAAGGGTTTCAATTGCATGGATGAGAGTTTCGGGTGTTGGTGGGCAACCCGGCGCATAGACATCAACTGGGACAACCTGATCTACGCCCTGGACAATTGCGTAGTTGTTGAACATTCCACCACTTGATGCGCAGACACCCATTGAGATAACCCACTTGGGTTCCATCATCTGGTCATAGACCTGTCGCAACACGGGGGCCATCTTCTGGCTTACGCGTCCAGCAACGATCATGATGTCGGCCTGACGCGGCGAAGCGCGGAACACTTCCATGCCAAAGCGCGCCAGGTCATAGTGCGCAGCACCAGTGCCCATCATCTCAATGGCACAACATGCGAGTCCGAAGGTTGCCGCCCAACTTGAGCGCGAACGCGACCAATTGACGAGGTCTTCAATTTTGGCGGTCACAAAGTTGTGCTCAAGACCACCTAAACCATCATCGAGTACGTTGCGTGCAATTGACATCAGGCAGCCTCACCATCTTCATCAATGCGCCCTTCGGTTCCAACGCGTCGAATCGTTGAAGTCGTGGTGCGAGTAACTGCGTAAACAGATTCGTCATCAACGCGTCGATACTTCTGAATCGGACCCCAATCCAGTGCGCCGCGAGCGATCGCGTAAGCGAATGCCACAAAGAAGACAACTGAGAACGAAACCATCTCAAGCAATCCGTACAGACCGAGCGCACGATGTTCGAGTGCGTAAGGGAAAGCAAAGATGATTTCAATATCAAACATGATGAACAACATGGCCACGATAAAGAACGACACTGGAAAGCGTTCCGGTGGCTCCTTCGACGGCACGATTCCACATTCGTACGGCGCTTCTTTCGCAGTGCTCGGACGCCTAGGTGCCAGCAAACGGGAGGCAACAAAACTCAATCCACCGAATAACACCGCGAGCACGGTCAGCGAGATGATCGGAAGATACTGACCCATGGAAGTGGAGTCCGTCTAAACCTTGGCCGGCACGGCGCTGCGATTCAACGCAACAACCTGGTCGCGCCGATGGAGCATCATGCACAACACGCCAAAGATCAGACCCGAACCCAAAGTGATGAACGCCGCAGGCTGACGACGTGAACCAAGATCACGCAACATCACGACATAGCGATGTGGTTGGGTTGAATCGATTACTGGTGTTGCCGGAGCCCTACCGGGTTCGGAAAGCTGAGGTTTGATCAACGCAATTTCAACAATTGCGTAATGGGGCTTGTGGAAGAAAGCAAAGAAGTCAAGCGAGTCGTTGATCTTCGGCCAACGCTCACCACCACGGGTGAACACCGACACCGCTTGATACTCGCCTACTGCGAGTTCCTGGGCCTTGTTCTGGATGATGTCGTCTGCTGCAGCAATCGCCTGACCACGACCCGGATCTGATTCAGGGAGCTTTTCCCAGTCTGCAGATTCAAGTGCTTCTGAGGCTGTGGCTGCTGCTTGAGTAGCGGTTGCGGAATCATCGAGCATGATCGAGTCCACGAGGCGTGCGTCGGTGAAGTACTTCGCATCACGAATGATTGTGATTGGCTCGGCGGGCTTCCAAGTTGGCTGGCGACCCTGCAAACCAATTCCATATGCCCACCAAATTGCACCCATCGTGAACATCCAGCCAAAGAAACCAGCGAGCGCGATGGTAAAACCAAGACGCGCACCGACGTTGGTACCAAGCAACAGATACACGCTGCCCATCAAGGTGACAACACCAATGATTACGACGATTGCACCGCGAATCTCGGGTTCCCAACCGACTGCCAAGAGTATGCTCAGCATCAGAGACCCCTCACATATTCAACGATCGCCTTGATCTGCTCTTCGGTGTACAAGCTGCCGAATCCCGGCATCTTGCCGCTGCCCTGACCTTGCTCACCGTAACGCTTGCCCAACTCTGATCCGTTCTTGATGAAGTTGATCATGTCATCTTGATTCGGGAATTGACGCACAGCAGAACCACCAGTGAGGTTCGGGCCGAGCGCACCGCCACCTGTGATCTGGGGTTCACCATAAGACCAACCCTTGGTGTGGCAACGCGCGCATGAGTATGCACCAGCAGCGATGTCCATATTGAACAACGCTTCGCCAACACTTCCATAGGTTCCATCAGCAACCAACTGCTCAGCACGCGCTTGCAACTCTTCTTGCTTTTCAGCAGGCAGGTGTCCGCCGGTGCAATAGCGCGGGTCTTCATTTATCACTTCGCAGTTTTCCCGCGGAGTTTGGATGCTCTTTAGATACTCAACCAGCGTTTGAATCTGTTGATCATTCATGGGTCCGCCACCTTCAGCACCCCATGGTGACATCGGTGAGAACGGGCGACCGTACACAAGAATGAATCGGACTTCGTCTTCGGAGAAGCGAGACATCACTGTGTCCAATGATGGAGCCTTCCAGTTCACGGACTTAACTTCGCCAGTGTTGGCATCGGTGATCGAATAAGGCGCAACACCACCAGTGGCGTTCATACCACCATGACAACCAGCGCAGTTAAAGCCACCGTTAGCTGTGGTTTCAAACAGTTCGCCACCCCAAGATGCAAGACGCTTATCCCATCCGAAATCCGCGTTGCTCTGACGGCCTGGCTCGAGCACCCAGTACAACGGCAATGAGATCGTTATGACGACCAAGAAAAGAACACCGAGTAATTGCGCACGCTCGAGACGCGGGCCTTCCAGCTCTTCGTCCGAGTAATACTCCTTGCGGTTTGCTGCAAGTTCAATTTCAGAACCAGCTTCGCGCCGACCTTGGCGCATGTTGAACGCTGCGTAGCCGAGCCAGCCGATTACCGATACAAGAAGGATCAACTGTCCAATGGTTGTGGTTGCTACCGCGATCATGATCAGTGGCCTCCCTCGCCTGCGCCGATGCAGTTCGGGCCTTCAGCTTCTTGACCAGTCGTGTTAACACCAATTGCAGAGCCCGCGAAAATTGAGCCTGTGTCGATTACGACATTGCCGTTGTTCACAGCAACACCGAAACGGTCCATGCCGCGCGGTGCGGGACCACCCTTTTTCTCTCCAACGCGTGAATACTGCGAGCCGTGGCAGGGGCACTCGAACCATTGTGAGCTCTTGCACTCAGGTACACGGCAACCGAGGTGTGGGCACTTCTGATAGAGCGCAACGATTCCTGATTCCATTCCTGCGAGTACTGGACCCTGATTGCCGTAAACCACTCTGGCCTTGGCCAACGCATCGGCCGGATACTCCGCAACCCAAGCACGAGCCTCGGATAGATAGAGGAAACCGTCATTCGCGCGGATCTGTTGAATTACGTCTGAGAGTTTGCCAACGCCAATTTTGGAACCAAAGCCACCTTCTTGAGCTTTCCAAAGAAATCCAACAACAGCGGCACCGAAGGCACCAATGCTTGCACTCATCAATGTGACAGATGCACGGTTGAAGAATTGACGACGAGATACACCGATCGCTTCCGCATCCGGTGCAACCCAAGGCTCTACTTCAACTGCAACTGGCTTGGCAATCTCGGTTGATGCTTTGACCTCTTCAGTTGTTTGGAACACTGCTGGATCAACGGGCTTATCCTTCTTGCGCGTTTCGCGTGCGAGTGCACCTGCACCACGCACATCGGTGCGGCGTGCGGTGGTCAGGACAACTCCACCACCAAGCACCACAACTGCGGCGATAACTAATGCGATTACTACTGCTGAGCTCATGATGGGTCGTACCTCACAACTCGAAGAAGATGCCGTCGCGCCACGGGAACACGAAGTTGAATCCAGGGCCGCGGAAGAACGAACCGATCATCACAAGCACGGCCCAGAACATCAAGTGCACGGTCCAAATGGATGTTGCGAACTTGCGGTCTTCGGGTTTGTTGCTTGGGTTCTTGTCCGTATACGCGGCAATAATCATGATCACTAGACCCATTCCCGGAATGGTCACACCAGCAACCATCGGGTGGAACATCGTGAGCAACTCCTGCAGGCCAAGGAAGTACCAAGGAGCCTTCGAGGGGTTTGGGGTTTGGTTGGGGTTCGCAGCCCTCAGCAACGGCGCATTAACGAACCACGAGAACATGAAGAGAAACGCGGTACATGAAAGTGCCGCAACAAATTCCACTGCGAGAAGATGCGGCCATGTGTGCACCTTGTCTTGAGGAACTGATTTCACTTCCTGAATTGATCCGGACTTAACAACGGTCAGCAATCGTTGTGTGTGTCCACCAGGACCAGCCCCAACAGGAACGCCACCACCCGAAGGGGTCGCAGTAACAAGGGTGGAGGTCTTTTCGGCAACGGCTACACCGCCACCGCCACCGCCTTCACCTTCGCGACGCGCCTTGCTGCGCTCGAGCAAGTGTGCAGGTATACGAGGATCGGACTGTGCTTCGCCACCTGCTGCTGGTGCGTCGCCTTCAGTTGAATCAGCTGCTTTCTCACGCGCTGCTTGTGCGCGCTTCAAAAGATGTTCCGGAATCTCAGTCATATCTCCTCACCCCTTTCTTCGTGTTAGTTGTCTTTACCTTGGTCACCGATCAGAGCGGTCCAGAAATTCCGCCGTCCTTGCGGACTCGCCAGAAGTGGATCGCCATGAAGATGATGATTACGAACGGAAGCATGAGCACGTGCAACACGTACCAACGCAAGAGCGTTTCTGATCCGATTTCCACACCGCCGAGGAGTACGAATCGAACTTGTGAACCAAGCACTGGCGTGTAACCCATCATGTTGGTACCCACTGCAACAGCCCACATCGCCAACTGGTCCCACGGCAACAAGTAACCGGTGAAGGAAAGCAAAAGTGTCAGCGTGAGAAGTACGACACCAATAACCCAGTTGAACTCACGCGGTGGCTTGTATGCACCGTGGTAGAAAACGCGTGCCATGTGCAAGAACACCGAAAGCACCATCAAGTGGGCGCCCCATCGGTGCATATTTCGCACTAACAAACCGAATGTGATCGACGTGTGCAAAGTCTGAATGTCTTGCCATGCGTTCGCCGACGTTGGTCGGTAGAAGAACATCAAGAAGATGCCAGTGACAGTAAGAAGAATGAACAAGAAGAATGAGAGTCCACCAAGGCAAAGTGTGTAGCTCACCTTGACTGCGTGACGCTTCACCTTCACTGGGTGCAAGTGATACAAAACCGAGTTCATGATCACGTACGAACGGTTACGTGGGCTATCGGTGTAACCCTTACGGAAGATCGAGCCTGGGCGGAAGATCGAGTTCCACGCCTGTGAACCTTGAACTTGTTCGCCTACTTTCGCCGCACGCTCTTTCAACGTTGGGCGGGGATTGTCCATGACCTTTGCCATTGTCTCTCCTAGAACCTCATGCCGTATGCGTAGCCGTGGTTATTGGTACGCGTGTGAGAGTCGCCAGTGGCTTGTGGGGCACCGGCCTTACCCAGAATGATTACGCCCGTTGGGCAGCGATCGACACAAAGTGCACAGCGGGTGCACACGTCGTCATCAATGAGGAACACCACTTTGTCGGAAGGGTCTGTTCCTGGCAACTCTGTGCCTTGTGCTTCGGCGATCGCATTTGGATCAACCATGTGAATGCACTTCCACGGGCAGATGTCAACGCATCCTTCGCACATGATGCATTCCGATTGATCGATGTGAATGAACTGTTTTGGTTTGACTGCGCGCTGCAAATACTCGGCATCAACTTCAACAAGTTGATATTCCGAGGACCACTCTGGCATCGGTGGGTTTGCGTCAGTGCGTGCCATTTCGAATCAGGCTTTCTTCACCAGCGGACGACCATAAGTACTGGTCGGCGCTTTTTCGATCTTCTGACCGCGCTTTTGCCACCAGCCAAAACTCCAAACAGCTACACCAACGAATACGACGTAGATGACAACAACGATGATGTCGCGTAGAGCTTCGTAGGAAACCGTCATCGGGAAATTTCCACCGAGAGCCTTTGGCTTCAGAATCCCACCTGGTCCAAAGAGGATTTTGTCTTTACGCCAACCGAGGTCTTTGTCTGCGTGGTCAATGAACTGATGCGGTACAACTCCATATGCAAGGAACATGACACCGAATGCATAAACGCTTCCGAACATTGCTTCACCCCAGGTCGCTTTGCGATCCACGGGGCGGCGTTTTCCGTATGCGACAGCTGCACCGATAAGCCCAATAGTGAGTACCAGCGAGAACAAGAAGGCCTGGTTCACTCCAGGCCACGCGAGGATGTCAATTGCCAGCATGGTGGCGGAGAGCCCTTCCTCTTAATTTCCGACGTTTAGAACACTAGTCACCGATCCTTCGAGTTACGCCATTTATCCAATGTGCTTCTGAGCACACCTAGCCTTGATTTTCTTGTGCATTAGTGCGAAAAACTTGGGTTCGAAAGTGTGTTTGTGTAGCGCGTCGCCTTAAGTGATCGACTACAAATTTGTCACGGGCCAAGATGGCGGTGGATTCGTTGGTGCACTGCGGCTGTGTCGTACGATGTGAGCAACACAACCTTGACCAAAGGACCATTTGTGACCGAGATTCCAGAGCACCTGCTCAAGCGCTCACGTGACCGCCGTGGTGGCGGATCGGGCGAATCCACCCCTTCAGAGACCGCACCGGCAACGACTTCATCGACCCCGGTTCCCGCGACCCCAAAGGCGGAAGTGGCGCCCAAGGTCGTGGCTGCAAAGCCTGACCCGGCTTATGTTGCGGCAGCTAAGACCCGCAAAAAGATCCCGTTTTGGGCCATGGCCACGCTCAGCATGCTCCCATTGTGGGCCTTTTTGTACTTCATTGCGGTCAAGCCCAAAGAGGCAACGGTTGAGGGTCCCCTCGCCATGGGTGCTGAGATTTATGCCAGCTGCTCGTCCTGCCACGGTGCTGCTGGCGCTGGGGGCGCTGGGCGCGCGCTCCATCAGGGCGAGGTCCTAAAGACCTTCCCACGGATTGAAGACATGCTGAACTTCGTCTACACCGGCTCGCAAGCCTTTGCCAATGCGGGTTTGGAGGTCTTCGGTGACCCCAATCGTGAAGGCGGAGCCCACGCTCCGTTGGCCTATAACGGTGGCCCGATGCCCGCCCAGGGAGCTGACGCCGGTGGCGGACTCACCGATTATGAGATTCTCTCGGTTGTCTGCCACGAGCGGTACACAATCGGTGGTGCGGACCCAGCATCTGAAGAATGGGCCGGCGAATACGAGACCTGGTGCTCGCCAGAGTCGCCAATTTTCTTGGCACTCGAAAGTGGCGAGTCTTCATTTGCTTCGATTGCAGACGACTTCGGAATGTTGGAGAACGCTCCGGGCGAGGTTGGGACTGAGCCTCGGCCATCCATAGGCTGAGCCCTCTGAACAATGACGAATCCCCCGACGTCTTAGTAATTGGTGGCGGCCCTGCTGGGTCAGCTGTTGCTTACTGGTTGGCGCAGCAAAATCACAATGTCACAATCGTTGAAAAGAAAGAGTTTCCTCGGGAAAAGA
>JBIIRE010000066.1:0-8707 GCA_044341655.1 Ilumatobacteraceae bacterium
TGAGCTTTCATGAGTTCGGTGGGCTGCATCGGCCACTTGATGTAGGGCACACTCACGCCGACATATGCGCGGAGATGATTCGGGTACATTCGGTAAAAATCCCACCCGATAATCGCGCCCCAGTCGTGGCCAACCAGCACCATGTCCTCGTGTCCAGTTACATGTGCGAGTTCGATCAAATCACCACAGAGTTTTTCGCTCGTGTACGCGCTGACATCGCGAGGATTAGAAGATTCGCCGTAGCCACGCTGATACGGTGCGAGCACATGCCAACCACGGCTCGCAAAATGATCTATCTGGTGTCGCCATGAATATGCGCCTTCAGGAAAGCCGTGCGCCAGCATGAGCAATGGATCAGACGGATTGCCCGCTTCAATTACCTGCAGGCGCACTTCTGAGAGATCGTAGAAGTGCGTCTTAGCCATGAGTTATGCGCGCCGACGGGTCGGATCTTCGGCAAGCAATTCCGAGGGAATCTCTTGACCAGTCACTTCATCGGCCCAATAGGTGCCCGACTCCAAGCGTTCAAGTGCCGCTTCAACTCCCGCGAGGTCAGCTTCAATTTTGTCGAGGTCAATAGGTGGCAGTGACTGCGGAATCGGGGCTTGGTACGGATCGCTCACGGGTTCAACATTACGCCAGCCTCGGCAGTAGCGTCTTACGCCATGTCACATCCTTTCCCACCCCTTGACGGCAGCACCGAACAAGTTCAGAAGTTTTCCCAAGAGCCCGCAATGGGCATCGACCCGACAAAGCGATACACCGCCACGATGGAGACGTCGCTGGGCACACTTGTGATCGCACTGGACCCAATCAAGGCTCCACGCACCGTTAACAGCTTCGTTTATCTCGCTGGTTATAAGTATTTCGACGGCATCATCTTCCACCGCATCATCAAGAACTTTGTTTGCCAGGGCGGCGATCCAACCGGCACCGGCCGCGGTGGCCCGGGCTATCGCTTTGACGACGAACTGCCACAGCCTGGTCAGTATCAAGTTGGCTCGTTCGCGATGGCCAATGCGGGCCCGAACACTAACGGCTCACAGTTCTTCATCATCTCAGGGCCAGACGGTTGTCGTCTGCCACCTGCTTATGCACTCTTTGGCCAGGTAGTGAAGGGCCTTGAAGTGGTTGAAGCAATGCAGAGCGTGCGCACCGGTGCTGGAGATCGCCCGGTTGAAGACGTTGTGATCAACAGCGTGCGCGTAACCGTCTCAGACTGATTTTTCTCGACCCGGCTGATCGGGCTCAACAATCCACCGCAATGCTTTTGTAATTGCTACTCCGCCTGGCTTGAACAACATCTTCTCGGTGAATGGAAGATAGGGAAGTCGCAACGGCATGCGAGCCCATTTGGGTAACAACGCAACTGATGCTGATGCGATCACTCCATAAATAGGCCGCTGCGCAACTGGAAGTGGCGGTGTCAACACTAAGTAGCGAGCCACACTTCGTGCAGCGGGAGTGGAATAAAGCTCGGGCCTGAACGCCTCTATCTGGGCATCCAATTCAGCGACACTCTGTGGCAAACCAGTTGCACCGAGGCGCTCAGAAATCATTCCCATCTCGCTGACATATTGATCTGCTTCTTGTGGTGTCAACGGACCAGCTCCATAGGTCTGAAATGACCGCAGAAAACTGTCAACCTCTGCCACATGTACCCATCGCAACAAGTTCGGGTCCGATGCGGCGTATGCACGGCCATCATCTGCTGTTCCAACCACCGTGGCATGCACAGCCTTCACTCGGTTGATCATGGCAGTTGCCATTTCGTCGGGACCAAATGTGGTCACTGCGATGAAGTCAGCAGTGCGTTGCAGCCGGCCCCACGGGTCATTGCGAAAATCGGAATGCTTGTCTACGCCTGCCATCGCAAGGGGGTGGAGTGACTGCAGCAAGAGTGCCCGTAGCCCACCGATAAACATTGAGGTATCGCCGTGCACGCGACGAATAACGGCATCAGGACCAAACCAGCGTTCACCGGGGGCGTTGAAGTACTCCTCCCGCTTTTCGTCAATGCCTGGGCCACCGATGCGATCGCGGATTCGTGCCGACAGGGCAGCGCGGACGGATTCGATATCGCTGTAGGGCACCTATTCATCGTGCCACCATTTGGGCCAAATCACACCCTTATAAACAGTTAGCGTTAGGGCGTGGAAACAGAGAGCAATGATGCTTCAAGCCCGAAGATGCCGCGGTGGATTTGGCGTGCGGTCATCATTTTTTGGCTTGGGTTCCTCGGCACGTTTGTAATCCGTGACACCTTCCATAAGTTGACGAGCTTCCTGTTGTTGTTGCTCGTTTCATTGTTTGTGGCGTTAGCACTTGAGCCTGCGGTCAATCGCCTCGAGCGTCGCGGTTGGAAGCGCGGATCAGCCACACTGCTCATGATTTTTTGCGTGATCATTTTCGCCCTCGTGTTTGTCGGTCTTGTAGGGACACTTGTAGGTCGTCAGGTTGCCGATGTTTTGCAGAACTCCGATCAATATGTCAATAAATCTGTGAAGTTCTTGAATGAGAACTTCAGCACCAACATCGATCCAGCTGAGGTGAATGACAAGATCGCCGATCCAGATGGGCCAGTGCAGAAATTCATTCGTTCACAACAGGATCAGGTTTTCAAACTTTCGGTTCGAGCGCTTGGGATTCTCTTGCAAGGCTTCTCGATGTTGCTATTCACGTTTTATTTAGTCGCGGATGGGCCAAAGATGCGCCGAGCGATTTGTTCAAGGTTGCAGCCCGATAGGCAGCGCACCGTGCTTGAAATCTGGGAACTCGCGATCACAAAAACCGGTGGTTATCTGTACTCGCGTGCGTTGTTGGCCGCAGCATCCGCGGTGTTTCATGGAATCGCCTTCCAGATAATCGGCACACCGGCACCAGCAGCGATGGCTGTGTGGGTAGGAATCATTTCGCAGTTCCTGCCTGTTGTAGGCACTTACATTGCGGGAATATTGCCACTTCTGCTCACAGTGATTAACTCACCGCTAGATGCAGTTCTTGTGTTTGCAGCGATCTTGGTTTATCAGCAAGTTGAGAACTACTTGATCGCCCCACGTGTTACAGCAATGACCATGGAGATCCATCCTGCCGTGTCGTTTGGTTCTGCACTTGTCGGTGTTGCCGTGCTCGGGCCAATTGGCGCATTACTTGCACTTCCAGCAGCAGCGATGCTGCAGGGAATTTTGAGTAGTCGAGGCCCGCGACACGATGTGGTTGATAGCCCGTTGACAAATGTGGTGATACGCGAAAAGAAGCGCTCTCGGCGCAAACAATGAGCAAGATTTCATTTGTGCCGCCGCTCGAGGATTTCGAGTACGGCAAGGTAACCCAGCTGTCGGATTCTGTGCAGCGAGTGATTGCAGAGAATCCAAACAAATTCACTTATCGCGGAACAGGCACTTACATCGTCGGTGCTGATGATGTGTTCGTGATTGATCCCGGCCCACTTCTTGATTCACACCAAAGCGCTCTTGAGTCTGCACTGTCGGGCCGCAGGGTACGCGGGATCCTGATCACTCACTGCCATGGTGATCATTCGCCATTAAGCGGGTGGCTCAAAACGCAATTCGATGCCCCGACCTATGGATTTGGGCCACATGTACAGGGTGAAGATCTGCTGTTTGATCCTGAAGAAGTCGATGAACTCACCGATGAAGAAAAGAAAGGCGAGACAGCTGATATTGATTTTGTTCCCGACGTAGTGCTTAAGGATGGTGCTGTGATCAACACGATCAACGGATTAACCATCACTGCGATACACACCCCGGGTCACACTTCGAATCACCTCTGCTTTGACTTCGCCGAGGAAGACACAATTTTCACCGGCGATCACGTGATGGGCTGGAGCACAACTGTGATTTCTCCTCCCGACGGGAATATGTCTGATTACATGAGATCGGTTGCAAAGATCAGGCAACTCGGTCGTGCGGTGTGGAGGCCAACCCACGGCAATCCGATTACCCAGCCTTTGGCTTATGCGACCGCTCTACTTGCCCATCGCATGGATCGCGAGGACCAAGTCCTCGCGTCCGTCGCGGCAAAACCACAGACCATCAAACAAATGGTGAAGGTTATGTACGCCGAAGTGGACGAAGCTTTGCACAAGGCAGCAGCAAGGTCAGTGCTTGCTCATCTCTTTAAACTGATCGATGAAGGCCGTGTTGGGGTTGTTGGCGACCAACCCATCAGCAAAGACTCAATCTTTTTTGCGACGCCTGCGTAACACGGCACCGAGCAACCACTGACCCACAACAGTCAAAGCAATTGTGATCACGACCAGGAATGTGACACTGATTTTTGGTGACGCCCAAAGTAGATTCACTTCCTGCTCATCAGTGTTTTGCAGTGCAATGATCGCAACCAGTGCAACTGCAATTAAGCCAACGATCAATTTCAAGTTACCGACAACGTTTTTGTCGTTTGGTTCTGGAGTAGCCATGGATCCCCCTTGGTTGGTATTTCTGAGACTACTTAATTACCCCGGGCTTCAATAGGGAAGGGTCGAAGAAAGCGAAATAGTCCTTGGTCGACTTATCCAAGTAACGCTCAGGAGTTTCCATTCGGCTATCAACGAGGATGCCAGAACGGTTTGCGGTGCCAGGGTTGGTGTAGGTCATGAACCGTGGGTAGTTGCCATTGATGTCCAACTGCATTGCGCGTTCACAGCCTGCTACTAGTAACGAACGCACGAGCAGTCGCACGTCCACTTCACCAACAATTGCGTAGAGCAACGCGCCACTTTTTTGTTGGCATACTGCCGAACGGAGTACATAGATCTTGTCGTGATAATCCTCACCCCAGTTCACACCGGGGTTTTTGTCAAGAATGTCTTCGCCGCCATCGATCATGAGCGGAAGATTTTGGCGTAATGATTTCCAAGAGCCATCGTTAGTCATGTCGCGCCCGTACTCACCAAGGAGAACTTTGCCATCATTACCGATTGCAAATGTTGCTTCACCATCGCGCAATTCACGAAGCATCTTTCCTTCGGTGAAATATCCACCCTTGTAATGCTCAAAGCGGAATCCACCATTGAAAGTAGCCAATGCAGCTGGCACTTGCTCGCCTTCGAGGCGTTCCCCATTAACCCAATCGCCACCGGGCATCTCGTAGCCGTTAAACAAACCCGCAACAAGATTTTCCTGGTCAATGGTCACAAAAGTTGCAACCACCGAAGCATGATCTGCAAGCGGTCGTATGGAAGTAGCCCAAGCCACAACAGAGCCATCGCTGATCTCTGCAATTGGCGCCCACACTCCTTCGTTGGCGAGTGCTGGAGTGACGACGGGCGCGATGTTCTCGGGCTCAACACTCAATTCCGGCGGCAAAGTACTGGTTGGAGGAACTGTTGACTCCACGGTGATCTCAGTGGCGTTGAAGCCAAGCTTGTCGGCGGGATCAGTCGATGGTGGCTCGCTGTAGCGCCACTCTTCAATTCGATCAACGAACATCCCGAGTCGATGGTTGCGAGCCCACGTTGCTGACCGCTGGAGAAAGTCTCCGTCGTTATTTGTGGTCACATAACTGCCGTATGACCAAGTGACCACCGCAAGAAATCCTGCAATGACAAGCAGAATCCCCCGAAGGAGTGTCAGATCGCGAAGGAATCTGCGAAGCGAGAAGCCCCGAACACGCTCGACCAAAGATTGCAAACGTCTACGGATGAGACTCAGAGCCCCATTGATTTGGCGATGATGCCCTTCATCACTTCGGTCGTGCCGCCATAGATGGTGGTGATGCGTGCATCAACATATGCGCGAGCGATCGGATATTCCATCATGTATCCATAGCCACCAAATAACTGCAAGCAAGAGTCGATGCTTCGCTTTTGGAGTTCGGTGCAATGGAATTTCGCGGCAGCGGCGTCTGCGGCAGTGAGTCGTTGCAAATTATGCAGTTCAATGCATTTGTCCACGTACGCCTGTGCCGCATCAATCTCAGTCTTTACGGATGCAAGGACAAACTTTGTGTTTTGGAAGCTGCTGATCGGAGCGCCGAATGCCTTGCGCTCTTTTACGTATTCAACAGTCCAATTGAGTGCAGCTTGTGCTGCCGCAACTGCCGCAACTGCAATATTGAGACGCTCTTGCGGGAGATTCACAGTCAGGTATTTGAAACCTTGACCTTCCCCGCCAAGAAGATTCGATGCTGGAACCTTGACGTCATTGAAGAACAACTCAGCAGTGTCTTGGCTGTGCAAACCAACCTTGTCAAGGTTGCGTCCACGCTCGAATCCCTCCATGCCACGCTCCATGACAATGAGTGACATTCCAGTGTGGCGCTGGCTTGGATCCGTCTTCACCGCAGTCACGATGAGATCAGCATTGATTCCATTCGTGATGAAGGTCTTTGAGCCATTGACGATGTAACAATCGCCATCACGAATTGCTGAAGTACCCATACCAGCTAAGTCGGATCCCGCTCCTGGCTCAGTCATCGCGATTGCGGTAATGAGTTCGCCACTTGCAATGCCAGGCAGCCAGCGTTCCTTTTGCTCGTCTGTTCCCAACTCAAGAAAATATGGAATCGTGATGTCGTTGTGCAGTGTGATGCCAGTAGATGCCGAAGCCATACCTGCGTATTGCAGGCGTTCTGCGATGATTGCATTGAAGCGGAAGTCATCGGTGCCACCACCACCGAACTTTTCTGGGATCTGAAATCCGAGGAATCCGTATTTTCCGGCTTCTGAAAAGATGCTCCGCGGCGAGATGCCAGCCTCTTCCCATTCCATGTAATGAGGGGCAAGCTCACGGGCGATGAATTGGTCGAAGCTTTCTGCAAAAGCAAGGTGGTCTTCGTTGTAGAGCGTGCGCTCCATGGGGCCTCCGACGATCGGTTGGTCAATGAAAAGTTGACTTACCAAAGGGTATCGGCGCGAGTTCACCATCGTAAAAGTGGCGGTAGTGATACCGTCACGAAGTCCGCAAATTGGGGGTAGTCATGGGTGAAGCTTGGATCATCGACGGGGTGCGCTCACCTCGAGGCAAGGGCAAATCAACGGGATCGCTGCATAACATCCATCCCCAAGAGGTGTTGGCTCAGGTGCTCAATGCTTTGGCCGATCGCAATGGGATCAACAAGTCGGATGTTGACGACGTCATTATGGGCAACGGCAGTAATGCCGGCGACCACAGTGCATGTATCGGTCGCATGGCGGTGCTCGCTGCGGGCTGGCCGGTTGAAGTAGCCGGCATCACTTTGAATCGTTTTTGTGGCTCGGGCCAACAGGCGATCAGTTTTGGTGCGATGGGTATCCAGGCGGGTCATCAGCAGTTAGTAATCGCCGGTGGAGTGGAGTCGATGTCGCGCTGGCCCCAAGGCGGCGGCCCGACCGACTTCACTGCAGGCAACCCCGCGCTTCGTGATCAGCACCCATTGGTTCCCCAAGGAATTAGCGCGGACCTAATCGCAACCGTTGAAGGTTTTAGCCGTGAGGAACTCGATCAACTTGCTGTTGAGAGTCAGCGTCGTGCGGCGATCGCTCAACAAGAGGGCCGCTTTGCAAAGAGTGTGGTGCCAATCAAGAATCCAGATGGTTCTGTTGCACTTGATTACGACGAGTTTGTTCGTGCTGGCACCACGCTGGAGAACCTGTCTGGTTTGCAGCCGTCGTTTGAGGGCATGGGCACGCGAGTGTTCGAAGGCTATGACCGATCATTCGACCAGATGTGCAAGGACACCTACCCAAGTATCGACAAAGTGAGACACGTACATCACGCAGGAAACTCTTCTGGGGTGGTTGATGGTGCAGGTGCAGTGATGCTCGCTTCACCCGATTATGCAAAAGCAAATGGGCTCAAACCGCGTGCTCGCATTGTGATGTCTGCAGTTGCAGGAGCCGAACCCGTGATCATGCTCACCGCACCTGGTCCCGCGTCGCGGAAGTGTCTGGAGCGTGCGGGGATGACCACGAACGACATCGATCTTTGGGAGATAAACGAAGCGTTCGCCGCAGTGCCAATGAAGGCGATGCGTGATCTCAACCTTGATCCCGAGAAGGTCAACGTGAACGGTGGTGCAATGGCACTGGGGCACCCCATTGGCGCAACTGGAGCAATGTTGATTCAGACAGCGTTGGATGAACTCGAACGACGCGATTTAAGCACCGCGCTGATCACTATGTGCACTGGTGGCGGTATGGGTACCGCCACAATTATCGAGCGCCTGTAATCAGGCGTCGATTTTTGCAGTGGCTTTGCCGATCAGAACGGTTTCATCCTTCTGATTCAAAGTGACGATGTCGAAGTCGGCGTAATCCTGTCCACCTTCGTTGTACACGTTGGTAACGGTTGCGGTTGCGGTGAGTGTGTCACCGGGCCACACCTGTACACGGAACTGCACTTCGTACATGGTGATACGGCCATCGCCCACCCAGTCGGTGATGACACGACCGGTCATACCCATGGTGAGCATTCCGTGCGCAAACACGCCTGGGTATCCTGCGATTTCTTTCGTGAACTTGTCGTCGGTGTGTAAGGGGTTGTAGTCGCCGCCTGCACCTGCGTACATCACAATTTGCGTACGGGTTAGGTCGTCAACAACTACAAGTGTCTTGCTATCGCCAACTTTCAATGTGCTTGCCTTTAGTGCCATTGCTCAGCCCTCCGTTACAACTTTGGAAGTTTGTACACCGACCATGGTGACAGTGACTACGAGTTCGCCCTTTTGGTCGAAGAACTCTTGGATGTGTTCAGAAAAGAGAAGC
>JBIIRE010000067.1:0-8699 GCA_044341655.1 Ilumatobacteraceae bacterium
CCGAGACCGGCTCGGATGGCCAGGTCACAAAGTGTGTTTGGGGCATCCCCAGAGAGACCCCACCGGATGCATCGCTGGAGATTTCGCGGATCACGCTCTAAGAGGTTCCATTCTCCAGCTAGCGATCGGATTACACGATTGGGATTTGTGATGTGGAAGTGAGAGTTTGTTTGCATGCCTGCAGGATGCGGTAACTGAATCACCGAGCATCACCGGCGGTGCCTCACTGAATTTCTCACTGTCAAATTTTCCTGAGATGTGACACCATATTTAGGTGCGCGAATTTCTTCCGAGTGGGACCCAGATAGAGGTGGTCGAGAATGCGGAATCGACAACGGGGTTAGTGCTAATTCCAGACATCTGGGGAATGCGGTCATTGTTCGACGAATTAGCGGCAAGGCTCGCGCAGGAATGGAATGTCTCCGTCGCTGTAGTGGAGCCTTTTCCCGAGGCCCCTGGCGAGACCATCGAGGAGCGCTTTGCCGCCGTTCCCAAACTTGATGACACACGATTACTCGATGACCTCGATGCCGCCGCCAAAAGGCTCGGCAAGAGCCGCAACGTCCTCATGGGCTTCTGCATGGGAGGCATGTACTGCTTCAAGGCGAGTTCGCGCGACACTTTTGCCAAGATCGCATCGTTTTACGGGATCATTGTTCTGCCAGAAAACTGGCAAGGACCCGGCCAACGCGAACCAATACAGCACATGGCTGTCGGCCATCCCGAACGCGTCTTGGCGATTATCGGTGGTAAGGACCACTGGACACCGCGGCTTGATGTTGAGAAGTTGATCGATCTCAGAGCGAAGGTCGCTCTTTATCCCGAAGCTGATCATGGCTTCGTGCATGATCCCGCTCGACCGTCGTATCGACCCGCAGATGCAACCAATGCACTTGCAAAAGCGCGCGACTGGCTTCTCAGCTAATTAGCGTGCGCGCGCTTCGAGCTTCGCGCGTTGCGTGATGTTGTAACGGCGATCGGATTGGGTGAGCCATCCGAGTTTGATAAACGATGCAATCGCTTTGTTCACGCGCTCACGTGAGGCGCCAACCATTCCAGCGAGTTCTTCTTGAGTAATTGGAAGATTGAATTCGTCCTTACCTTCTGAGAGCTCGAGCAGACGCTTGGCGGTACGACCAGTGACATCAAGAAATACCGAATCTGCCAGGGCTTCGTCCATGGCGCGGAGGCGTTGCACGAGAAGTGTGGTCACACCCCACAGCAATTCAGGGGATTCCTTCAAGGCTGTTTTGATCGGTGGGTAGGGAACTTCCAGCAATGTGGTGGATTCGAGTGCACGGGCATTGGCGGATCGAACGCCAGTATCCAGCAAGCCCATGTCGCCAAATAAGTCGCCCGTGTCCATCAACGCAACGACACTTTCACGACTATCGATCGGCTTGTTCTCAATTGCAATTGCAATTCGACCTTTTAACACCACATATAGAGCGTCGGCCGCGTCGCCTTCGTGGAACAGAACATCACCGCGCACGAGGTCGCGAGTGTTAGCTGCTGCGGCAACACGGGCAATCACATCCTGTGGCGCAGAGGCAAAGAAAGGGGTGGCGGCGAGGACTGCTTCATGGGTCATGGCACATTTGAGGGTACTACCGTTGATGTTGTGCCACACCGTAACGACTCTGCAATTTGGACGATTGTGGTCGCCGCGGGATCGGGCACTCGATTTGGGAAACCAAAACAGTTCGAGTTCCTTAGTGCACTAACCGTTCTTGATCACGCAATCACACAAGCGCTCAGTGTTAGTGACGGTGTGGTGGTGGTTCTGGCAACGGATCGACTCGGATTGCAACTGCCTGCGGGATGTATTTCAGTTGAAGGCGGTGCCACGAGAAGTGAATCGGTTCGGGCCGGGCTTGCGGCTGTGCCTGAAAACGTTGGGATTATCTGTGTTCATGATGCGGCACGTCCCTTGGCGTCGCAAGACCTATTTCGTCGGGTGATTGAGTCAGTGCGCGGTGGAGCCGACGGCGCTGTGCCCGGAATTGCCGTTACTGACACAATCAAAGAAGTTGACACCTTCGGGGTGGTTCAGCGGACTGTCCCCCGAGCCCTTTTAGTTGCAGTGCAAACACCACAAGCGTTTGCGGCCACAAAGTTGCGAGAAGCCCATGCGCTCGGCGAAGAAGGCACCGATGATGCCGAATTGGTAGAGCGCGCAGGGGGAAAGATTGTCGTTGTGAATGGTGAGATCACAGCACGCAAGATCACGATGCCAGACGACCTTGAGTGGGCGCGCAATGAGGTGAAAAAGTGACTGCAAACATCCGAATCGGTCAAGGTTTTGACATTCATGCACATATCGACGACCCAACACGTACGTTGATTCTCGGTGGAGTGAAGTTCCCTGGCGCGCGCCCACTTGCGGGCCATAGCGACGCCGATGTTGTTGCCCATTCCGTTGCCGATGCTTTGCTCGGGGCAGCGGGGCTTGGCGATATCGGCGAGCATTTCCCCGATACCGACCCCAAATACAAGGGCATTGATTCCCTTACTCTTTTGCGCGAAGTAGTGGACAAACTCCACACGCTTGGTTGGGCGGTTGCAAATGTTGACTGCAGCTTGATCTGTGAAGAGCCAAAGATTGCGCCAGCAAAAGCGGCGATGCAAAAGAATCTCTCAGACATCGTTGGCGCACCTGTCACGGTGAAGGGAAGGCGCGCGGAAAAGCTTGGCGCGATTGGTCGCGGTGAGGGCATTGCGTGTCTCGCATCGGCATTGATTTTTAAGGAGTCCTGATGCCACGTCCACCGAAGAAACAAACTGGACGCGGCTCAAGAGCCAAGCAGGGCGCTCGCGGTGGAGGTCGCCCACAACCAGCTCGCGATGCCCGCGGAGGTACGCGTCGTGGCGCAGGAGCTAGTAGTGGCGCCGCGCGCAAAGGTGCAGGCCGTGGACCGCGCGACGAATCACGCAAACCTAAAGACAAAGGCCTAGGCGGTGAGCAAGTGGAAGGTCGTCAGGCAGTGCGCGAACTCTTGCTGGCTGGAAAACGCAAAGTGCGTGAAGTGTGGGTGGCTTCGGACCTGGATGAGAACGACATCGTGAATGACATCGTTGAGATCGCGCACCAAGTGCGGGTGCAAGTGATGGAAGTGAATCGCAAGCGACTTGAGCAACAAGCGCGCAGTGAGGCGCCGCAGGGGATCATTGCTTTCGCGGCGCCTTTGCCGGAGGTCGAGTTTGATGCATTAATCCGTGGAGCAAAATCACAAAAGTCATTTCTTGTGGCGGTAGATGGAGTGACCGACCCCGGCAACTTAGGTGCATTGCTTCGCTGCTGTGACGGCGCTGGTGTAGATGGAGTGATCCTTCCGCGTCACCGCGCTGTTCACGTAACCCCAACTGTGGCCAAGAGTGCTGCTGGCGCAATTGAATACGTTCCGATGGCGTTGGTGGGCGGATTACCAGCGGCGATTACAAAAATGCGTGACGCGGGGATCTGGGTTGTTGGACTCGACGATGCTGCGGATCGGTCATTGTTTGATCTCGGCGATCTTGCAACTGAGTCGGTATGTGTAGTTCTGGGTGCCGAAGGCGCTGGGCTGTCTCGGCTCGTACGCGAGCGATGCGACATGGTCGTGAGTATCCCAATGTTGGGTCGATTGTCCTCGCTCAATGTTTCGGTTGCTGGAGCACTTGCCGTTTACGAAGTGGCACGCCGCCGATAGGCGCGCGGTTGAAAATCCAATTTCGTCTGTTAGCCCGAAGCCTTCGGGCTCTAACATTGGCGGTACGCCGGGTTAGCTCAGTTGGCAGAGCACCGCACTTGTAATGCGGTTGTCGTGGGTTCGATTCCCACACCCGGCTCTGCGAAGCGCCCGTTTGGGTATGCCCCAATCCTTTAGGATGGGTTTATGAGTTTGAGCGAACGCGAACTGGCGATTTTGTCCTTTGAACAAGGCTGGTGGTCGCTTGATGGCCCCAAAGAGTCCCTCATTCGCGAGCGCTTTCAAATCTCCCCCGAGGCCTACTACCAAGAGTTAAATGCCTTAATAGATAAGGCTGAAGCACTCGAAGCTGATCCCCTCGTTGTCCGTCGCCTACGGCGGGAAAGGGCGCGGCGCCGTAACGGTCGTCTTGGAAGTACCGTTGAATCATCCGTAGCGGACTCAACTAATGGAGGATCCGACTCATGAACACCCAAATGCCGCGTCGAGTGCGCCCGTCTGGTGGCCAAAATTTCAACTCCACACTCAGCATCGTTGTTGCAGTTGTGGCTGTGTTGATTGGTTTCCTGATCCTTCAAGATTTGAGCGCCGACGATGGTTCAGGTAGTGCACAACCGGATAAGACCACCACAACCACTACTGCAGAGAACACCACCACAACTACAGCGGTTGCCACCAACGGATTCAAGATCCAGGTTGCTAATGCGTCTGGTGTTGCACAAAGCGCCGCGAAGTTGGGCCAGCAGTTGCTGGCAAGAGGATTTTTGGTTCAGCCGGCGAAGAACGCATCAGACGCAACCACAAAGCAGACGGTAACCAAGGTTCTCTTTGTTGCTGGTCACGAAGCGGAAGCACAAGTTGTCTCAGCAGTTCTGGGTGGTAAGCCAGTTGAGGCCATGCCAGCTGTGATTCCTACTGAAGACGGAAGCGTTGGTGAAGCTTGGGTGCTGATCATGCTTGGTACTGATCTTGCGGGTCAGACACTTCCAACCACAGTTAACACAAACGCTTAATCTCTGAGACGCTCCGCTACGGCGCGCTCGACACAGGTTCGTGTCTGAGTCATTGCTTGCTCTTCGCCAAATAGGCGTTTGATTGATATCAACTCAGCATTTTTGGGCGGCACAACATCGTCGTCATAATCCCCGCAGACAATGAGAACTTTGCGTTGGTGCTGTGCTGCGAGTGTGCACACACCACCAACCACTTTTCCATCAAATGAATTCAGATCCACAAAGCCTTCGCCGGTGATTACAAGATCGGAACTCTCCAGTTGTTCACTTACATTGAGTTCATCGGCTACGAGATCAAAACCCGAGACGAGACGACCACCGAGCACATAAAGAGCTCCCGCTAAACCTCCTGCCGCCCCCGAGCCTGGAACCTTCGTTACATCTTTGCCGAACTGTTCCTTGTACATCGCTGCGGTGCCTTCGAGTTTTGTTGTTAGAAATCGAACCTGCGCAGGTGAGGCACCTTTTTGTGGACCAAACTCTCGAGCAGCATCGGTGAAACGTGTATTCACATCACAAGCCACAATGAGCTCAACTTGTTTGAGTCGCGCAGGTGCATGAATTGCGCGCAGTGCTCCTAAGCCGCCATCAGTTGTTGCCGAACCGCCGAGGCACACGATGATCTTGCGTGCTCCGAGATCCAGTGCAGCGTCAATCAATTCACCCGTGCCCGTGGTGGAAGCCCCAATTGGATCGTTGTGTTGAGTACCACCTACTAACGCGAGTCCTGATGCACGAGCCATTTCAATCACAGCTGTCTTCTCGTGAAGTCGCCACTCGGCAGCAACGGTGTCTCCAAGTGGACCCGACACTTTGCTTGACCGATTCGCTCCACCCAAAACATCAAGTGTCCCTTCACCGCCATCGGCCAAAGGGAGTTCCACACAGTCGTGGCCACATTCCCATGCGGCATGGCCAATAGCCGCTGCGATTCCCGCAGCACTTGCAGTTCCGCGGAATTTGTCCGGGACGGCCAACACCTTCATAGCGACCACGATAAACGGCGTAGCGTGGTTCGCCATGGGGAACAAGCAACTCGCACAGCAACTCGCCAATCTGGATGCCACGGCTCAGGCGGAATTGATCAGAAGTGGACAAATAACAGCGACCGAAGCCGTTGATGCATCTATTGCAGCGGCTGAAGAAATCAATCCGAAAATCAACGCGATCATCCATCCGCGCTATGAGCGTGCTCGTGACGAGGCAAAGCTGGTCGACCCAGCAGCACCTTTTGCTGGAGTGCCGCTGTTGGTCAAAGACCTAAATTGCGCAATCGCGGGCGAGCCGCACCACATGGGGTCGCGCGCACTAAAGAACGCGAAATTCACCGCGGATACAGACTCGTTTCTCTATCGCCGTTTCAAGCGCGCCGGATTCATTGCCCTTGGCCGAACCAACACTCCCGAATTCGGATCAACTGTGACCACTGAACCACTTGCTTATGGTCCGGCACGCAATCCATGGAACCTGGACCACTCAACCGGTGGATCATCAGGTGGTTCCGCCGCCAGTGTGGCCGCGCGAATTGTTGCCGTTGCTCACGCCAATGACGGCGGCGGGTCAATCAGAGTGCCAGCGGGCAACTGCGGTCTCGTGGGGCTAAAGCCGAGCCGTTCGCGTGTGAGTCAGGGGCCTGATGTTGGTGAGTCGTGGATGGGTGGAACGATTGATGGTTGTGTGACTCGCAGTGTCCGCGACACCGCGGCAATTCTCGATGCGATCGCAGGATATGAAAATGGAGATCCACACATCACGCCGTTTGCTTCACCTCTGGCAAATGAAGTTGGTAAAGATCCAGGCAAGTTGCGGATCGGTTTCCTAAACCATCCTTTGCTCGATATTGGTATCGACCATCCTGAGTGTCGTGCGGCAGTTGACCAAACAGTGAAGTTGCTACAACAACTCGGCCATGAGGTTGAAGATTCATTCCCAACTGCAATGACCGAGCCACAGTTTTCAGATTTGTTCGTTGGGATCATCACGGCGTCGTTGCACGCGGATCTTTCTGCACTGGAATTCTTGCTTGGCATCAGCTTTGATGAGACCAATCTCGAGCCTGACAACTTGTTCTTCCGCGAGATGGGCAAAGCAGTGTCTGCGGCTGATTACATCAACACTGTGCGTCTGATGCACATGTGGTCGCGCCGCATGATCAGTTGGTGGAAGACACCAGCAATGGATTCGGGAGAATTCGACATTCTTGTGACACCCACACTTGCCGCGCCAGCCCCCGAAATTGGCTGGTTGTCGGGCCCTGATGGCGGTTTCCATGTGCAGCAGATATTGCAGTACACCGCGCAGTTCAACATCACCGGCCAACCCGCTCTTAGCCTTCCGCTTCATATGACACCCGATGGGATTCCGGTCGGCGTGCAATTCGTGGCAGCGCCAAATCGCGAGGATGTGTTGGTTCGTCTTGCTAGCCAGATTGAAGCTGCTGCGCCTTGGGCAGATCGCAAGGCGCCAAACGCAATCTGATTGCTAGGGTTTGGTCTATGTCTGCAACTGTTCGAATCCCCACCACGATGCGCCCCCTCTCTGGCGGTGCGTCCACAGTTCAAGTTGAAGGTGCAACACTGCGCGAACTGATCGCCAATCTCGAAAAGGCCCACGCTGGTTTCGCCGAGCGCCTTCTTGACGAAGCTGGCCAGCTCCGCAAGTTTGTCAACGTGTTCGTCGACGACGACGACGTGCGCTACCTGCAGGGCCTTGACACCCCGGTCGCGGCTGGTCTCACGGTCTCCATCATCCCGGCAGTAGCGGGCGGCTCAAACTAGCCAAAGCCCCTAAATCCTTGCCCTGAGCGGATTTTGCCTCCTCGGGTGGTGTGATTAGCACTCTGGTCGCTAGAGTGCTAACCGCCCGATTTTCCCTATTTGGAGGTAAACCATGGCCAAGTTGATTGCGTTTGATGAAGAGGCCCGTCGTGGTCTCGAGGCGGGAATGAACAAGCTCGCCGACGCCGTACGCGTAACCCTCGGACCCAAGGGTCGCAACGTAGTACTCGACAAGAAGTGGGGAGCACCCACGATCACCAATGACGGTGTGTCGATTGCCAAAGAGATTGAACTCGAAGATCCATACGAGCGCATTGGCGCAGAGTTGGTGAAGGAAGTTGCCAAGAAGACCGATGACGTCGCAGGTGACGGCACCACCACCGCAACCGTGCTCGCATGGGCAATGGTGCGCGAAGGTCTGCGTAACGTCGCAGCCGGTGCAAACCCGATGAGCCTTAAGAAGGGCATCGAGGCTGCAGTGGCAGCAGCAGTCGGGAGCATCAAGGCACTTGCCAAGGAAGTGGATTCAAAAGAGCAGATCGCTCAGGTTGCGTCCATCTCGGCAGCTGATCCTGAAATCGGTAACACGATCTCTGATGCGATTGACAAGGTTGGCAAAGACGGCGTTATCACCGTTGAAGAAAGCCAGACCTTTGGAATGGAGATGGATCTCGTTGAAGGTATGCGCTTCGACAAGGGCTACATCTCGCCATACTTCGTAACCGACACCGACCGCATGGAAGCCGTTCTCGACGACGCTTACTTGCTCTACGTTGCAAACAAGATCACCAACGTGCGTGACATGCTCCCCGTGCTTGAAAAAGTTATGCAGAGCGGTCGCCCACTCGTGATCATTGCTGAAGACATCGAAGGCGAAGCACTTGCAACCCTCGTGGTGAACAAGATCCGTGGCACATTCAAGAGCGCTGCAGTGAAGGCTCCAGGTTTCGGCGAGCGTCGTAAGGCGATGCTGCAGGACATGGCGATCCTCACGGGTGGTCAGGTCATCAGCGAAGAAGTCGGCCTCAAGCTCGACAACGCAACCCTCGATCTTCTCGGTCGCGCCAAGAAGGTGCTCATCACCAAAGATGAGACCACCATCATCGAAGGTGCTGGCGATGAGAATGACATCAAGGGCCGCATTAGCCAGATCAAGACCGAAATCGACAACACCGATTCCGATTACGACCGCGAAAAGCTGCAAGAGCGTCTCGCCAAGT
>JBIIRE010000184.1:0-2526 GCA_044341655.1 Ilumatobacteraceae bacterium
GACAAACTTGATCGCCTGTGGAATGGATGGCGGTCCACCTACGTGGTGAGTAGTGGTCGCGAAGGTTCGCACGACCCAAACGATTCACGCTCAGTGTTCACGCAAATTCGCGAGAGTGGACTATCGGATTCCGAGACAAACATCGTGTTTCAAGGCGATCACGTATTTGCGATTATGAATGCTTTTCCCTATTCGCCCGGCCACGTACTCGTGTTGCCCAAGCGAGAGATCCCTGATCTGGAGAACCTGAATCCAGAAGAGCAAACTGAGCTCTGGAGCGTTGTCCGTGATGCCGTTACTGCGGTGCGCACGGCATTTCGGCCCGAAGGAATCAATGTTGGCGTGAACCTTGGCAAGGCGGCAGGAGGGAGCATCCCCCAACACCTGCATGTGCATATTGTTCCGCGCTGGTTGGGTGATTCCAACTTCATGACCAGTGTGGCGAATACCAGGACCCTGCCGCTTGCGCTTTCGGATACGGCAGATCGTATTCGCAGCAGTTGGCCTGTAGACAAGTAGTGAAGATTGTTAGGTGAACCATGAACGAAAATGATGAGACCACTAACGCGAATGAAATTCGTGACACGCTTCCAGCGGACCTTGATGCATCAGCATTTGTAGGGCCCTATAAATTCCCCGACAACAGTCGGCGACGAATTCCTGGATACATGTACTCGGCAATTGGATTGGCGATGATTGCGATTTGGATCGCCAAACGAGACTCTGATGCCGTACTGGTCAATCGTGGCCTCTTGGTTGGAGGAATCATGGTGGCATCCTTTGGAATGTTCAGCATTAGTTCAGGCTGGCGCATGAAGGTGGACGAAAAAATTGCTCTGCGTAATGCCACGAAAGAAGTTGGATTTGCCGTTGGGCATGCGTCGGCACAGCAGGTGTGGCGAGGTTTACGCAGCCGACCCACTTGGCGAGTTCTTTGCTACTCAAGTGAACAGCCACCGTTGCAACGCGCACTCGTGTTGGTTGATGCCGTCGATGGCAGCATTGTTGAACGCCTTGTGGAATCAAACCCAGACAAAGATGCACCTGAATGGGCAGAGGTAGCGGACTAGCCTTTAGACAATGTTTGATGGCCGATTTCGTACGCCAGTAGAAAAAGCAGTTAAGCCACTGGGCGTTGCTCTACGGCGAACTGGTCTCTCACCTGATCACCTCACCGTCATTGGTCTACTCGTTGCCGTAGGAGCAGCGTTCGCAATTGGTGCTGGCAAACTCCAGTTGGGTCTGTTGTTGGTGGTGCTTGCAGCGTTGCCCGACTTACTCGACGGTGCGCTTGCTAAGGCATCAGGCGTGGCGAGCCAGCGCGGAGCGTTTTTCGACTCGGTGATGGATCGAGTCACTGATGCTGTTCTCTTTGGTGGTGTGGCTTGGTATTTCGCATCTACCGAAACAGAGCACATGGCGCTACTGCCTTTTGCCGTCATGGCTGTGTCCTCTTTGATCTCGTACGAACGCGCCAAAGCGGAATCACTTGGTCTGTCAGCAAAGGGCGGATTGATGGAGAGAGCTGAGCGCATCATTCTCTTATGTATCGGATTGCTTTTCGATGGAATCCTCGTGCCCGTGATGTGGATCATGCTTGTGTTGACAGTGATGACTGCGGTGCAACGCTTCATCAAAGTCTGGGCGCAGGCAGCCCTAGCACCGGCAATGGAAGTAAAGCGTGACGCGCGTCGCTCGCGTCGGGCATCGCGTCGGGCGGCATTCTCTGCTCGTGCCGCGCGAAGCCGCCCACGGCAGTGACAAAAAGCGATTCCAAGCCCCGTGTTAGGGATCGCGGCGTGGTGTTTGCCTATCGACTGGGTTACGCACTTGTAAGCCGGTTGCCTGCAAAAGTTGCGTTTCTAATGGGTGGAGGCATTGGCTTCATCGCAGCGAACTTGATGCCAAAGAAACGACGGATGCTTGAGCGCCATCTTCGGCGAGTTAATCCCGAGGTCGGGAGTAAGGCGTTGCGCACAACTTCACGTAAAGCCATCGTGTCTTACGTGCGTTACTACATGGAAAGCTTTCGCTTGCCAAGGCTCAGTGCAGCAACTGTCGCTGCTGGTTTCGACAAAGAAGGATTTGACCACATCGAATTGGCGTTGAAAAAAGGCAAGGGCGTAATACTGGCGTTGCCGCATTTGGGCGGTTGGGAATGGGCTGGTCGTTGGTTTACCGACCAAGGGCACAACATGACCGTCGTTGTCGAGCCGTTGCACCCACCAGAATTATTCGAGTGGTTTGCTGGTCTTCGTTCCAATCTGGGAATGAACGTTGTGCCACTCGGACCCACTGTGGCGGCTGAGATCAGTGCGGCACTGAAGCGCAATGAGGTGGTCTGTTTACTCTGTGATCGCGACATTCAGCGCACCGGAGTAGCGGTGACGATGTTTGGCGAAGAGACAACTTTGCCTGGTGGGCCCGCACTCCTGTCGATTCGCTCAGGCGCGGCTTTGATTCCCGCAGCTATTTACTTCGATGGCAAAGCGGATGGTCATTGGGCGATCGTGCGTCCGCCTCTTG
>JBIIRE010000008.1:0-24750 GCA_044341655.1 Ilumatobacteraceae bacterium
TGACGGGCGATCGCATACCGGCATCGAAAGCTGTGGAGCTTGGTCTTGCCACACGAGCAGTTCCAGATGCATCGCTGCTTAACGAAGCCCGCACAATGGCGAACAAACTCGCAGCCCTTCCACACCAAGCAGTACAAGAGACCAAACGAGCACTGAATCTTCATCTACAGGACTTCATCTTGCGAGCCGCACCTTTTGCATTGGCCGCAGAAGCTGAGTCGTTCATTACCGCCGACGTGAAGACCACAATTGAAAACTTTGGCAAGAAGAACAAATAGCTAGCCGTAGCATTGATTCTTGATGAATAGCTCTACTGAACCCACCACCAAGCCTGCGGCCAACGATGTCTGCTGGTGCGGCAGCGGACGCAAATACAAACGCTGTCATCGCCCCCTTGAAGGCCGGGTAATGCCCGGGGTTATTTCGCCGATGCGATATGTACCTGACCACATCGTCAAGCCTGACTATGCAGATTCTGGAATTGTCGGACGCTGGGATGAACCACGAATCAAAGATGAATCGGTAATCGCGAGAATGCGTGAGGCAGGGAAATTGGCCGCTGAGATTCTTCGTTTGGCTGGCGAGCAAGTGCGTCCTGGTATCACAACGGATGAGATTGACATCTTTGTGCATGATCTCACGATTGAGCGGGGTGCCTATCCCAGCCCGCTGAACTACCACGGCTACCCAAAGAGTGTCTGCACTTCTGTGAACGACGTGATCTGTCACGGAATACCCGACTCCCGCAAACTCGAAGACGGCGACATTGTGAACATTGATGTCACCGCCTTCATTCACGGTGTGCACGGGGATACAAATGCAACCTTTTTTGTGGGAGACGTGGACGAGCAAAGCCGTGACCTAGTCAAAGTGACCGAGGAATGTGTGTGGCGTGGCATTGATGCAGTCAGACCAGACCGCCCGATCAGCGACATCGGCAAGGCGATTGAAACCGTTGCCAAAGCCCACAAATACGGAATTGTGCGGGCATTCATTGGTCATGGCATTGGTCAGCAATTTCACACTGACATCCAAGTCCTGCACTATTACGACAGCCGCAACAACATGATCATGAGGCCTGGAATGACCTTCACGATTGAACCGATGATCACGCTTGGAACCTGGCAGCACCGTGTGTGGGACGACGAGTGGACCGCTGTCACCACCGATGGCAGTCGTTGCGCTCAATATGAGCACATGGTGCTCGTAACTGACACCGGTGTGGAAGTCCTGACCGGTGGAGATGGTGCCGTTTCTCCGCGCGCGCCCTACAACGCCTAGCGTTGTCGCGTGCACCTGTTCCCCAATGACGAACGGTTTGTTCAATTCGACCGTGAAGAGTGGTCCTTGCTGCGCGCAGCTACACCATTGAGCATTAGTGACGACGAACTCGAAACTCTCCGCGGTATCAATGAACGAATCGACTTGCGAGAAGTCGCTGAGGTTTATCTTCCGCTAACTCGTCTGATCAACCTTTATGTGAGCGCTACTCAGAACTTGCACAAGGTGTCTTCGACATTTCTTGGCACTATCGCGCCGAAAGTTCCCTATGTGATCGGTGTGGCCGGCTCGGTTGCCGTCGGCAAAAGCACGTTCTCCCGAATTCTGCAGAACTTGCTGCAGCGTTGGCCCGACCATCCAAAGGTTGACCTGATTACAACTGACGGTTTCCTCTACCCCAACGCCGAACTCGAACGCCGTGGGATCATGCACCGCAAAGGTTTCCCGGAGAGCTACGACACAAAGCAGTTGCTTCACTTCATGCGCGACATCAAGAGCGGTAAACCAACCTCGGCTCCCGTCTACAGCCACGTTGTTTATGACATCGTTCCTGATCAATGTGAGTCCATCAATCATCCAGACATCGTGATCCTTGAAGGATTGAACGTGCTGCAGGTCGGCACCGAAGCGGACGAGTTTGTTTCTGATTATTTTGATTTTTCGATTTATCTCGATGCTGAGGAATCAAAAGTGCGCGAATGGTACGTCGATCGTTTCATGGCTCTCAGGAAGACGATCTTTCAGAATCCTGACAGCTTTTTCCGCCACTACGCCGACCTAACGGACGAGCAAGCTGTTGCAACCGCAGTTGATATTTGGGACGGCATCAATGGTCTCAACTTGCGGGAAAACATTGAGCCAACACGTGAACGCGCTTCCTTAATCCTTCATAAAGGAAATGACCATCGCGTCAACAATGTTCGATTGTTGCGGCTCTGATCGCTCAGCGGTGGATGGCGTTTAGATAGTTGTAAACCGTGATGCGTGAAACGCACATTGCATCTGCGACATCTTCAACTGCACGACGCAAAATGAAGGCCCCTTGATCGTCTAGGAGTCGAATTGCGCGTTGCTTGTCTTCGCGTGAAAGATCGGACAGCCGACCCCCGAGAGTCTTTTCTACGCCAGCGATCAAGCGATCTAGCGCTCCGTGCAATTGCGGCATTCTTACCGCAGCAATTGTGCTGCCCTCCCAGACAAGTGGGATGTCACCCGATTGCATCTTGTCAGCACCAACAAATGTGCCACCGCAAGCATCGACGAGTGGCTTTACGGCGGTGAGCAGGGGATGATTTATGTAACTCATGAATCATCCCGTGCGAGGTGAACATTCACATGTGTTGCGCCGTTTGCGTATGCGGCAGTTATGAGATCCTTCACGATCGCTGGTACCGATTCAATGGTGGTCCAAAACATGGATCCAAACGGGCCAAAATCAACCTGTACGCCGTGGGCTTGTACTGATTCAACCGCGGCAGTCACGTGCCGACCGGGTTCGCCATCGGTGAAGGGCTCAACGGTGAATTCAACGGCAACGCGCTCACTCATATCCAAAGTTTACCGACCAAGGGCTTCATGCCACTTGCCCGCCAGCAACGGGACAACAATCTCAATGCTGTCGGGAACAAACTGCTCACTTTGTAGTAGCTCCCTGACTTCGTCAGGGCCAACCAGCTTTGCGGCTACTACCTCACCATCGGCAAAAACAAAAGGACCGTCATGGACCAATTTGAAACAGTGTCCAATCACTCGAACTTCGTGATCTTCGTAGACACCCTTGCCAAGCCACGTAAGTTCAAAGTCGTCAGTGAGGCCAATCTCTTCTGCCACTTCGCGACGTGCTGACTCTGGATAGTTCTCTCCTGAAGTGAGCACTCCGCCAACGGTGATATCCCACCGACTCGGCCAAACATCTTTATGCGGTGAGCGCTGATGCACCAGCAAACGCCCATCTGACGCGAAGACCACGATGAAAGTACAACGATGCAGCAAATTGTCGGATCGAACCTCGGCACGAGTGGCGACCCGAATGACCTGATCATCTTGGTCAACCACATCAACTAGTTCGGAACTTGAACCCACCTCCTAGGAATAGCATGACTTCATGACCACAACCGATCCCGGTGCCCTTACCGCTCAAGCCATTGACAAGCATGGCTCGCCTGCTTCCGTCATCGACCAGGCAAAAGGTGTGTTCGACGACACCGTTGCGCTGCGGCGCAAGCTGCATCGCAACCCGGAACTTGGCAACGAACTGCCGATCACCCGTGAAATTCTGCTGGAGGCACTCGCCGATCTGCCACTTCAGTTGAATCTCCATAAGACCACGAGTGGAGTTGTTGCGGTCCTTGAAGGTGACAAGCCAGGTGACACAGTGCTGCTTCGTGGTGACATGGATGCACTCCCCATGCATGAGGACACGGGTCTTGATTTTGAATCTTCAAACAAGGGAACCATGCATGCTTGTGGACACGACACACATGTTTCGATGTTGGTTGGTGCGGCGCGCATGTTGTGTGAGCGAAAATCGGATATCAACGGCCGTGTGATGTTCATGTTCCAGCCAGGCGAAGAAGGCTTTGGTGGTGCACAGCTAATGATTGATGAAGGCATGTTGGGTGACACCACTCGCAAGGATGGATCCGCTTCGCCAATCACTGGTGCTTATGCACTACACATCACTTCGTCTATGCCCACTGGATGGTTCGCTACAAAAGCTGGTCCTGTGATGGCGTCGTCGGACGACATGCACATCAAAGTGATTGGTCGCGGCGGGCACGGATCCGAACCATTCCGCGCCTTGGACCCAATTCCGATCGCGTGTGAGATCGTTCAAGCCTTCCAGACCATGGTGACACGGCAGATCAATCCGTTTGATCCCACCGTCGTCTCCGTATGTGCGATCAAGGCAGGAACCGCATCAAATGTGATCCCAGAATATGCAGAAATTGATGGAACCATCCGGGCAATCAGTGAAGCAACTCGGGTCAAGGTTCATGACCTCATCAAACAAGTCGCCGAAGGAGTGGCAGCCGCGCACGGCGCAGACGTCGAGGTCACAGTGCGACGCGACTACCCAGTAACCGTGAACGATGCTGACAAATCCGACTTCATGATTGAGCTTGCAACCACAATCACGGGAGCCGACAATGTGTTCAGACTCCCCAACCCAGTGATGGGCGCAGAGGACTTCAGTTTCGTGCTGAACAAACTGCCAGGGGCGATGATGTTCCTTGGTGCAACGCCTCGCGACCGCGATTTCACAAAGACAGCACCAAACCACTCAAACCGGGTGTTCTTTGAGGAAGAGGCGATGATCAACGGAATGGCCGTATATGCAACGGCTGCCCTGCGTCATCTTGGTGCGCCACTGGGTTAAGTGGTCGAATGTGGATGTGACTCCCGATCCACAAATAGCCAACGGTCCTCTGGCTGGAATTCGCGTACTTGATTTCACCCGCGTTCTGTCGGGTCCACATTGCACTCGCATGCTGTGCGACCTTGGCGCCGATGTTGTGAAGTTCGAATCTCCAGAAGGTGACCTAACCCGATATTCAGCTCCGCGGGTCAATTCAATTGCCACCTACTTTGCACAGCAGAACACTGGCAAGAGATCAGTCAGTGTTGATCTTGCAATTGATGGCGCGATCGAGTTTGTGCACGAACTCGTGCGCCAAGCCGATGTGTTGGTGGAAAACTTTCGTCCCGATGTAATGACTCGCCTTGGTCTCGGGCCTACCGAAATGCTGAAGATCAATCCGCGACTTGTCTATGCATCAATTAATGGGTACGGGTCCACGGGCCCTTGGGTGAACCGTCGTGCTTATGCCTCGGTAGTTGGTGGCGAATCGGGTTTCACCGCTGCTCAAGCTGAGCCACTTGGTCGTCAACCAGTTAATGACCCACACAGTCATGCTGATGTTTATACCGGTATCGAAACGGCTTATGCGATTGTTGCAGCGCTCTTTCAGCGCGAACGTACAGGAAAGGGTCAATGGATCAACGTTTCAATGGCCGAGACCATGCTCTATGTCAACGAACACGTGCACAACCATCTGTACGAAGGACCAATTGATCCAAGTTGGATTCGTTCATTTCGACCAGGTGAGTATCCGATTCTCCAGCTGGCTGATGGTTCACACGTGGTCATTAGCGGCCATCCAGCAGAGAACGGGACCTTCGATATGTATGTGAAGGCATTGGCGCGACCCGACCTCGCAACTGATCCACGTTTTGCTGACGCCCAATCAAGACTTTCGAACTCAACGGAACTGCTTGAGATCATTCATGAATGGGCGAAATCAATTCCTGACTTCGACACAGCAGATGAACACTTGAGCGAAGCGGGGCTTGCTGCGGGTCGGTTGCGCACAATCACGGACATTGCGTCCACCGATTGGGCGCGAGAACGTGGCGCGATCGTTCGTGTCAGCGATCGGGGAGACGGCCATATCAAGATCCCGAACTCGCCGTGGCATTTCTCAGACGCCGAAACTGGGGTGCGCGGCGAACCCAGATATCGAGGCGAGGACAACGCGGGGGTCGTGATGGACTGGCTCAAGCTCCCCCAAGAAACCTTGGAATCTCTACAAAATAAGGGGATTCTCATCTCGCGAGTACCAGAATCGCGGAAAGTTGCTAAAGATACCTAACAACAATATTCGTGGGTGCTTCACTACTAATTGATCAGCGTCCGCTGTGCCCGAATCCGCCGCCGCGATCTGATCCATCGAGTTCATCAACCTCCACCCAGGCGACTTCTTCAACGCGCTGGATGACAAGCTGGGCGATCCGGTCGCCGCGTTTGATTTGATAGTCCGATGATGAATCGGTGTTCAACACGATGACTTTTAGTTCCCCGCGATATCCAGAATCAATGAGGCCAGGCGAATTCGCCGCGCTGATCCCGTGCTTTAAAGCAAGTCCACTTCGCGGCAAAACGAACCCTGCATATCCCTTAGGTATTGCCACCGCGAGCCCGGTGGGCACAAGCACGCGCCCACCGCCACATGGGAGCAGGGCATCCTCTCGAGCCAGCAAATCAATGCCAGCATCCCCTTCTCGCGCATATTCGGGTAGCGGGAGGTCTTTATCGAGACGGACTACTTTGATTTCAACCACGCGAAGAGACTAGCGATCTACGGAGCCAGGCTGTTGTTGTCGTAGTTTGGAAACGTGCTTGTGTGGATGGACCTTGAGATGACGGGGCTTGATTCGTCAAACGATGTGATCGTTGAGATTGCCACGCTGGTCACCGACGATGACCTGAATATCGTCGCCGAAGGTCCTGACCTTGTGATTTATCAACCAGAGGAGGTTCTCGCTCGGATGGATGACTTCGTCCGCAACATGCATACAACTTCTGGTTTGCTGGAAAAGATCAAGAACAGCACAGTCACCCTTGAACAAGCGCAAACTGAGACACTGGCGTTCATCAAACAGCACTGTACAGATGAACGCAAAGTGCCTTTGGCAGGAAATTCAATCGGTACTGATCGACGATTTCTTGCGCACTACATGCCAGAGATTGAGAACTGGTTGCACTACCGCAGTGTTGATGTCTCGACAGTGAAGGAATTAGTGAAGCGATGGTATCCGCACATTGACAAAGCGCGGCCGATCAAACCAGGAAACCACCGCGCAATGGACGATGTTCGTGAAAGCATCAACGAGTTGCGTTACTACCGTGATTCGGTCTTTGCAGACCGTTCCCCAAAAGCCGATTCGCCCTCAGAGTGATCGCACACACGATGCGGCGGCAATACGACCGTCGTTAACCACGTGCCAGAGGTAGAGACGATCTCCCTCAATTCTCCAGCGAATACTCACTTCATCGCCGCGCTCGATGGCGTCATGATGCTCAAGCACAATCTCAACGGGTGCTTTCATGCCACCGTTAGCCCGAACGAGTTCCTCAACGGCTTCCCAATAGACAGCGTTGTTCATGTGATTCAAAGCGTCAATGTCAGTGGCACGCATCTTCCATTCAGTACTTGCATCACTAACTTCGGGTTTGCCTCGCAGCAAATGACGTGAGCCCACTTTGCGTCCAGCTGTAGCTTCTCCAACAATCTCGTGAAAGGTCGACGGCAATTGCTTTGGCCACATTGTTTGCAGATCAACATGAACCCAAAGTGCAGACGCTTCAACGCGGCCACCGGATTCGGCAATTATCGAAGTGCGGCGCTCTGCCCAATGAGAACCCACCCCGCTACACCAAGTGTGAAGATCCACCATCTCGAGATAGCGCGGGAACGATTCGATTCGCATCGACGTGCGGCGCACCACCCATCCGTCAAGGTCTTCCATTTGTGCATCTCGGCCATCATCGTTGGCCACGTCCTGCAGGAAACGAGCGGCTGCGTCGAGGCGAAAACGCCCTGAGCCCGTCACGTCCCCGAGCCGGACTCGACGACGCCAAGAAAAGACCCGACCTTTGCTGGGCTGAGGTACCAATTCGGGGAATTCCACACGCCGACGCTATCGGTCGGCATGATTTGGGTCGTTATTTTGCAAGGGTTTTATTAAATAGTTTGCTCTGCGCTGGCGAAGGTGGTTTCCTAGTTAGCGATGTTTAGCCAAGTTTCCATCCGCGCTTTCGCAGCCCCGGCAGTTGCACACGCCTACGTGTGTGGCGATGCTGGCATGCGCACCCGCACCATGGGAACCACCGCGGCGATGGCCACATATACGCATTTTTCAGCGTTTGCCAAGCCATCAAATAAGCGCAATAAGCGCTTTTCCCGGCACTTGAGCGAGGCTCTTAGGTAACAAAACCAGAGCACTCAAAGACTCAAGCCGTCGGGATACAAATCCCGGCGGCTTTTTTGTTTTCCCCGCACGATTCGAACAACAGGAGAAAGAAATGAAGACATTCAACGAAACAATCATCCTTCCGGCAGCCGAAGACGTCATTGCGGCACGCTGCTCGAGCCTCGGTGGCTTGACCGGCTTGTTCTTCTCCGACGACTTCTGGGACATCATCCGCGCCAAGGCAATCTGCCAGCGTTGCAGTGACCGCACTGCTTGCTTGCAGGGTGCCATTGATCGCGAAGAGCCAGCTGGTGTGTGGGGTGGTGAGCTCATCGCCAACGGCAAGGTTGTGGTTGGGCTACGCCCCCGTGGCCGGCCGCCGGTGAAGGAACGCGGGCCAATTGTGGTGCAAGAGGTGCCCATTCCCGAGTCCTGCGTGGCGTGACACATTCCCCCCAAATCGCCAACGCCGGGCACGGAACAGGTAACTAGCCTTGTTTCGTGCTCGGCAGGCGTCAATTTTTTCTGATTCTGGCTGCCGTTGTCGTGGTCAGTGTGGGTGGAGGATGGATTTGGAGTGCGACATCCGATGATGACTCTGAGCCACCTGCTCTAACACTCGTACCTCAACCAGGTAATCAAACCATCCCTACCAACGCAGCCAATGAAGGCACTCCCTTGCCGACTGTTGATCTCTTTTCGGCCAACGGTGACACGGTGTCAACAGCCGACCTGTACATCAAGCCTGTCGTTGTTAACTTCTGGTTCTCCACTTGCGAACCGTGTAGGCGAGAAATGCCAGTACTTCAAGAAGCCCATAAGGAATGGGAAGGGAAAGTCGACTTCATTGGAGTCAACCCACAGGACAACCCAGAAGCAGCAGAAAAGTTTGCTGCAAAATACGGTGTCGACTACCAGCTGCTGCTCGATCGCAATGGAGTCTTAGTCAGTGAAATCGGTGTGTCAACTTTCCCCACGACTCTGTTTGTGAACACTGCCGGGAATGTGGTTTTGCAGTATGCAGGTGAATTAACCGCTGAGGAAATTCGCACTGGAATATCAAAAGCGTTTGGTCTCGGATGATCGCAATAGAAGGCAACTTTGCCTACTCGTTCATTACGGGTGTGCTCGCCACCGTAAACCCATGTGGATTTGTGCTTCTACCCACTTACCTTCTTTATTTCTTGGGAATGGAATCAAACAGTGCGGACAGGTCTGCACCTGCCACCGCACAACGCGCCCTCGTAGTCGGGGCATCACTCTCGGCAGGTTTCATTTCGGTCTTTTTCGTAGTCGCATTAATTTCACGACTTTTCACAACCTGGATTCAAGAACACGCAAAATATGCGGCGTTTATAATCGGAATTCTTTTGCTGATCGCTGGTATCGCAATGATCTTTGGCTGGAAGCCGAGGTTCGCCACGCCAAATCTTGAAAACAAAGGCCGCACCTTCCGCGCAATGTTTGTATACGGAGTCATCTATGCAGTCACTTCAATTGGTTGCACAATTGGAATGCTCACAAGTGCAGTTTTCGGGTCGGTGAATGTGCACGGTTATTTCTCGGGTGTCATGAGCATCTCGCTCTACGGAGTGGGAATGTCCGTCACGGTGATTGCCTTAACTGTCACTCTTGCCTTTGCCCACACAGGAATGTTGAAAGCGTTACGTCGTGGTTTGCCCTACATCGACCGTGTGGCAGCCGCATTTTTGATCGGCACCGGTGCCTATCTCACTTGGTATTGGTACTCAGCGATTAGTGAACGCACGACAACCGATTCGGTGACCTCACGAATTGAGTCGTGGCAGACCGAGGTGGCGGACTTCCTAGATCGCCAAGGTGCGTTTCGGCTCGCGATCGTGTTTGGTTTAATCGTGACCACAGCAATTGTGGCGGTAGCGGCATCTCGTAAACGAACTGCGCGCGCTTAACCCTTACGGCGCGAGTCGAGTGATGGTCCAGCCAGATCCACTTGGGCGATAGACAAAGCGGTCATGCAAGCGATTACGTGCACCCTGCCAGAACTCCCACTGTTGTGGGCGCACTAGCCAACCACCCCAATTCGGGGGCCTTGGAACTTCACGGCCCTCAAACTCCTCTTCGAATCGCATCGAGGACTCAATTAGAAATTCACGATCAGCAATTTCTTCTGATTGCGGTGATGCCCAAGCTGATATCTGGGACTTACGAGGACGTGATGCGAAGTAGTCGTCATTTTCTTTTTCAGTCAGTGTCTCTGCCACACCGAGAATCCGGACCTGCTGCAAAACATCAAGCCACACAAAGGTGATGGCGACTCGGGGCTCGACGCTGATCTCGCGGCTCTTGGCACTGTCATAACTAGTGAAGAACACAATCCCACGCTCGTCGGCGCCTCGTGCCAAAACCACTCGTGATGCCGGCACACCGTTAGCCGCAGTGGCGACATGCATGGCATTTGGTTCTGGTGCATCGCGTTCGACTGCTGATTCATACCAGCGTTGCCACTGGACTAATGGGTTTGGATCGAGGTCACCGATATCAAGCCCTGGTGTCTCGTAGTCGACACGTCGATCGCGAAGGCTCATCGTTTGCCGATGACGGTTGCACCACGCATGTACGGATGAAGCGCTGCTGGAATATTGACCGTGCCATCTTCGTTGCGATGGTTTTCAAGAATCGCCGCCCACACGCGTGGCACTGCAAGAGCAGAGCCATTGAGTGTGTTTGCAATCTCAGTACCTTTTGTTCCTGAGCGCTTAAAGCGAATGTCGGCTCGCCGAGCTTGGTAATCACTAAACCACGAGACTGACGAGACCTCTAACCACATGTCACAACCGGGTGCATACACCTCAATGTCAAATGAACGATGATGCTGCAGACCCATGTCACCAGTGCAAATTTCAATTATGCGGTACGGCAATTCAAGTAACTGCATCAAGCGCTCAGCCCGAGCAACGAGCTCTTCCAACATTGCCGCTGCCTGAGTGGGCTCGGCGATGGCGAGAATCTCCACTTTGTCGAACTCATGTGTGCGCAGCATGCCACGCGTATCACGGCCCGCGCTACCGGCCTCACGGCGATAACACGGTGTGTATGCCATGTACTTCAATGGCAATAATTCCGCGTCCAGTATCTCGCCGGCGTGCAGTGAAGTGAGTGGAACTTCAGCAGTGGGAATGCACCACAGATCGTCGCGTTCAATTGCGAAGGCGTCATCAGCAAACTTTGGCAAGTGACCCGTGGCGGTGAGGGTACTGGTAAGCACAAGACTTGGAGGACGCACTTCTTCAAATGAGTCGGCATTGGTATCAAGCGCCAGTTGACACAGAGCTCGAGCCATGGTGGCGCCGAGCCCACGTTGCATGGTGAACATGGTGCCTGCAATCTTGGTGGCCCTCTCGAGATCAAGAATCCCAAGCTCCTTCCCCGTTTCCCAATGCGGCACACGCTTGTATTCGGGATAGGTGTCCAGCACACCAATTGGGCCCTTGATCAACGGGTTGTCGGCATCAGACGCGCCGTCGGGGGCATCAACATGCGGAAGATTAGGGATCCGCAACAACAACTCGTGCAGCTCGGCGTCGATCTCAGCAAGGGTGCTTGCGATCTGCTTCTCCGATTCCCCGAGTTCACGACTCTTAGCCATTGCGCTCTCAGCCTCGGCGTTGGCACCATCCCGCCTTAATTGGCCAACAGACTTTGAGACTTCGTTAATCTCCTGACGAATCTGATCCCTCTGATTGGTGAGATTGCGCATCTTTTCGTCCAGTGCGATGGCCTGATCAAGAGCAGTCAACACTTCTGGCTGGTTGCGCCTTGCGAGGGCAGCCCGCACCGCCGCGGGGTCATTTCGGAGGGCGCGAACATCAATCACAGTGATCAAAGGCTAGTTGCACGGTGGGGTTTGAACCCTCTGGTTTGCCTAAGTTGGACACTGTGAGCAGCACGTCCCCCGCAGTTGAAGTAACGGGCCTGACAATCCGCTACGGAAATCTCACGGCAGTGGACAACTTGGATTTCCGTGCATTCCCGGGTCGAGTGACCGCGGTCCTTGGCCCCAACGGTGCAGGTAAAACGAGCACCATCGAATGTTGTGAAGGGTTGCGTAAACCCGCGTCTGGTGCAATACGAGTACTCGGTCTTGATCCGCAAAAGGACCAACGCCAGCTAGTTGGTCGCATGGGCGTGATGCTGCAAGAAGGTGGTGTCTATCCATCAGCTCGGGTGCGGGAGACCATTGAGTTGTATGCAGCGCTTTACGGCAATGTGGCTGATCCCGATCAACTCATGAACATCTGTGGACTCAGCGAACGACCAAGATCAACTTGGCGGCAATTATCAGGTGGCGAGCGTCAACGTCTGTCGCTTGCCTTGGCTTTGACCGCACGGCCAGAAGTTGCCTTTCTGGATGAACCAACCTCAGGCGTGGACATCACGGGTCGTGGATTGATCCGAGAAACACTCCGTGCGATGGCCGAAAATGGTTGCGCAGTTGTTGTGGCAACGCACGAACTTGATGAGGCGGAACGAATAGCAGATGACATCGTTGTGATTAACCGTGGCCGCACTGTGCTTGCGGGAACATTGAATGAAATTCGCAATGGCCGACCAGCAATTCGATTTAGTTCAGACGACACCATTAACCTCACCGCCCTTTCAAGCACACTTGGCACGTCAGTCGAACGCCAAAGCGCTGGTGAATTCCGCATAGATGCCGACGGTAACGCCGAGCTAATCGGCAAACTCGGCTCATGGCTCGCTACCAATGGGCATCCATTGCGCGATGTAAACACCTCTGGAGAATCCCTTGCCGAAATATTCACCCGAGTCGTGGGAGATGACAACCAATGAGCGTCTTTCTCGCACAACTGAAATCTGAGGTCCGCCTCGTACTCCGCAATGGCGAGCAACTGTTGCTGACACTTGGTATTCCAGTGATGCTTCTGATCTTCTTTTCATTAGTTGATGTTCTGCCAACTGGTGAATCAGACCCAATCAATTTTCTGGCGCCTGGAGTCTTGTCGCTAGCAGTAATGAGCACTGCCATGGTCAGCCTTGGAATCTCAACTGGATTCGAACGCAGTTACCACGTTTTCAAGCGTCTGGGTCTAACACCTCTTGGTACACCTCGGCTCGTTGCATCAAAGATCTGCACGGTTCTTGTTGTGGAGATAGTGCAGTTCGTTGTGCTGATTCCCGTAGCCCTTTTGCTTGGATGGGAAGCAGACGCCCAACGGTGGAGTATTGCGATACTTGGAATTCTTCTTGGCACAGCCGCGATGGGTGGAATCGGTCTTGCTATCGCTGGACGCTTACGCGCTGAGATCAACCTTGCAGCTCAAAACGGTTTGTATTTGTTGCTCATGTTGATGAGTGGGATGGTCTTTCCACTAACTGAATTACCCCTTGTAATGCGTGGGATCAGTCGTGCTCTGCCTTCAACAGCACTAGCTGACCTAGTGCGTGAGGGTCTGAGCAACGCTGGCACAAGACCGGGGTTTTCACTGATTGTCCTAGCCGCGTGGGCAGTGGTTGCTCCAGTGGTTGCTGCGATTAGTTTCCGCTGGGACTAACCGGGGGTTCGCTCTCACGAAATCGTTGGCTTACTGCTTCGTAAGTCAACGGGGTGTCCTCATGGCCAGTTATCTCTGCCGAAGGAATTGTGTCGCTACGACGGAAGGACTGGTTCTTATCAAAGCCAATGAACACCCGCTTGAACCAGATGAAGATGATGATTGACCACAAGAAGATCGCCCCACCGAGTTTCATAATTCCACCCGCAGCTTGCTGATCACTGATGACATCGATTCCCCACACGCGCACAGGCGTGTTGTAGTGACGATAAACAGGATCATCCGCAAATGTGAGCCACGCGGCAGGAACGGTCGGCACCACCGACATCAAAAACAGATACAGCATCTTGCCCATATAGCCAACTCGGTATTCCGGATCGGGCCCACATACGCACAGCCACATCAACAATGATGAAACAATTAGCAGCACGTGCACTGCGTAGTGCAAAGGCCCATTTGAAACGCTCCGGTTTACAACATCAGGTATATGGCTAATGATCACAACCAGGTTGTAAATCACCCCAGCAATCACTGGTCGAGCGAGCCAATCAACTGCCCGCTTCACCTTGCCTTGGCCAATGATTAAGCGAAACAGCCACGTAGGGGTGGCGAGTAGAGCCAAAGGCGGCACAAAATATGACAACACAAAGTGTTGAACCATGTGCACCGAGTAGAGATACTCCTCAGCAATGTCATGCGTTGGCCAGTCAGTTGCGAACCACAAAAGCCCAATGCCCACCACGAACGCATAGGTGTTCTTGCGCGAAACGACCACTGCGCCTTTGGGCAACGCGCGTGGCCCAATTACTCGCACTGCATAGATGTAGGCCGCAATTACTGCGGCAATCAAAATCCATACTTCAAGATGAAGTTGGAATCGCCAAGGATTAGCGAAGGGTTCGGCGGTGGCGCCAAACATTGTCGTTGCCAATCAGGAAATGAAGAACTTGAAGGTTGCTAGCGCAACGGCATAGACCGAAATCGCTAGTCCAAGCCCGGTGTAGAACATCAAGCTGAAGACCTTGCTGTCGAACTTGAGATGCATGAAGTAGCTCACAACCATCACAAACTTGATCACCATCATGATCAAAAGCGATGGCAAAAATAGCGGTCCAAAATCGACGTAGTAGGTGGAGACTTCAAGGGCAGTGATTGCAGCCAAGATCAGTGCGATACGAATGTATTTCGCATCGGTCATCGCGTGATCGTGCGCATCGGCGTGGTCGTGCTCTGTTGCGTGTTCCGTGGTTGTATTCATTGCAAGCCCCTATCCCCGATCAGGTCGGAATCAGATACACCAAGGTGAAGATGACAATCCAGACGACGTCAACAAAGTGCCAATAGAGACCCACCATCTCAACAACCTCGGCGCGATCACCATGGATCTTGCTTCGCTTGTTGATACCAACCAGGGACATCAACATGATGACACCGATTGTCACGTGAACACCGTGGAATCCAGTGAGGGTGTAAAAGCTGGAGGAGAAGAGGCTGGTCGTGAAGCCAAGACCTTCGCGATAGAAGGCGGTGAATTCATAGATCTGACCACCAACGAATGTGGCTCCAAGAAGTGCGGTTGCGGTGAGCCACAAGTTCATGTTGCGGTCGTCCTTGCGCTGCGCTGCAGATACCGCAAGCACCATGGTTAGTGATGACATCAGAAGTACGAACGACGACACCGAAGTGAAGGGGATGTCGTAGATCTGACCCGGGCGAGGGCCCTCGTTTACACGCCCACGGTAGAGCATGTAAGTGGAAATGAGCCCACCAAAGAGAAGGCATTCAGATCCGAGAAACAGCCACATTGCCAACTTGACGTTGGAAAGACCACTCGACGAGTGGTGAGCGGCGTGTTGATCGTGGGCTACTGCGACATCAGCCATGGGATGCAAGCTCCTTGTTCGAACCGTCTGCTGGCGGGTCGTAGTCTTCGGGTTCTGCGGTTCCAGGCTCGAGGGACCAGCCGTACATCGCAAGCAGGATTCCGAGCGCGCCGACAACTGCAACGAAGCGGTTGTAGATCACTCCGATTCCAACAATGAATATCGCTACCGACAACACAAGCGGCCAGTAGGACGGCGATGGTAAATGAATATGTGATTCCGCATTCGCGGTTTGCTCCGCAAGAATGTCTTCAGCGGTGCGAACCTGCTTGATCTCACCTGTTACTTCGTCTTCTTCATACTTGCGGTGGAAGAACTCATCAAGGTGGTGCACGGTGGGAATCGCATCGAAGTTGTGTTCCTTCGGCGGGTTCGTGGTCATCCACTCCAAGCTGCGAGCGTCCCACGGATCAAGTGGGGCAACTGGACCCTTACGCCAGGTGTAATAGATGTTGATGAGGAACAACAGGATTCCAAAGGCCAACACGAACGAGCCAATCGAAGCCACCAGGTTCCAGAATCCGATATTGAAGAATCCCTCACCAGCACGATTTTCTGTCCACACATACATACGGCGTGGCTGGCCCTGCAAACCAATCATGTGCATCGGACCAAATGTGAGGTTCATGCCAACGAACATCAGCCAGAAGGACCACTTACCAATGGTCTCATTCAGCATCTTGCCGAATATCTTTGGCCACCAGTAATAGAAGCCTGCAAACAGACCAAAGATCGCGCCACCGAACAATACGTAGTGGAAGTGCGCAACGATGTAATAGGTGTCGGTTTGCTGGGTGTCAGACGGTGCCACTGAGTGAGTAACGCCGGACAGACCACCAATGGTGAACAACACGATCAGCGCAATCGCGTAATGCATTGCCACGGTGTAACGGATCTTGCCACCCCACAGGGTCATGGTCCAGTTGATGATCTTCACACCAGTCGGAATAGCAATCGCCATCGTGGCAATTGAGAACACCGCAACCGATACCGGCCCAAGACCTGAAGCAAACATGTGGTGAGCCCACACACCCCAGCCGACAAGACCAATTGCGGCACCAGAGAACACCACGAATGGATAACCGAACAGTGGCTTCTTCGAGAACACTGGCAGAACTTCCGAAATGATGCCGAAGCTCGGAAGGATGAGGACGTACACCTCAGGGTGACCAAAGATCCAGAACATGTGCTGCCAGAGCAACGGGTCTGCACCCGCTGCTACGTCAAAGAATGTCGCATCAAAGGAGCGCTGGAAGTTGAGCAAGAACAATGCAACGGTGATAACCGGGATTGCAAACAGCAAGAGGAACTGAACAACCGTGCTCAACCATGTGAAGATCGGCATTTTCATCAAGCTCATGCCAGGAGCGCGCATGTTCAACACAGTGACGATCAAGTTGATCGCACCTGTCAATGATGCAATACCTGCAATCTGAAGACCGATTACCCAGAAGTCCACACCGTGGCTTGGCGAGAACAGCGGGCCCGAGTTTGGTGCATACATGAACCAACCACCGTCTGCGGCTCCGCCCAAGAACCACGCGAGGTTGACCATGATGCCGCCAGCCACGATGCACCAAAGGCCAAAAGCATTGATACGTGGGAATGCAACGTCTCGGGCGCCAATCTGCAACGGGATGAAGTAGTTCGCAAATGCAGACGCCATCGGCATCACGAAGAGGAACACCATCGTGGTGGCATGCATCGTGAACATCTGGTTGTAAGTAGATGCGTCGAGGATTTTGCCGTCAGGGCCGGCGAGCTGGAGTCGAATCAAGAGTGCCTCGACACCACCAACGATGAAGAAGAACATCGCAACGGCGCCGTACATGATGCCGATCTTCTTGTGATCGACGGTGAAGACCCATGACCGCCATCCAGTGGACGCAGTCGGGCGCTTCAACACGCCAAAAGCCGAAGTCGGAGTGACGGTAGGTGCTACTGATACTCCTTCAATTGCGGGACGCTCGATGATGGCCATCTTTTTTTATCTCCCGTTACTTGAGCGTGAGAAGGTACGCCATCAACTTGTCAATGTCGTCCTCCGTCAGGTTGAGGTTGGGCATTCCACGGGTGAGACCACCCGTGTCTGCGAGTTTGGTTGGGTCTGCGTACATCGGCTTCTTAGCTGGCGCGTTACGCAACCAGTCACGCAAGTCAGCGACATTTAGGCACTCGGCTGAAACCCCAGCCAAATACTTGGCTCCGAATTCTTCCGATGTGGCATTCCACACATTGTCGCGACAGGTCTTGTTCAGAAGATCCCAGGTTGCGCCCGCAAAGGTGTTGCGCGACATGAACTTAGTGAGGTTCGGTGCAGCTCCTGCGAGCACGTTCTCTTCTGGTGCGGAGATGATTGGGTCACCATTGGCGTTCTCAAGACCATTCACTTGGTGACAACGTGAGCACTGCGCAATAAACACAGCTTCACCTTCTTTGGCCAGCCCTTCGGTTGGCGACTGGTATGCGGCGAGCTGAGCATCTACCCACTTTGCGAAGTCTTCCTTGGAGAGTGCAACGGCTTCCATGCGCATGTTGGCATGGGACAAACCGCAGAATTCAGTGCACTGACCTGCATAGATGCCGGGTTCGTCTGCTTCGAGACGCAACGTGTGTACGCGCCCTGGAACCGCATCGCGCTTACCGTTGAGCGCTGGGATCCAGTACGAGTGGATGACATCGCGGCTGGTTTCGCGCAACAAAACCTTGGTTCCAACTGGAATTACCAACTGGCCAGAAGAAATTATCGGTGCCGAGATACCGTCCTGTACTGGATAGTCATATTCCCACCACCACTGCTGACCAGTGACGTTGATAATCATTTCTGTGTCATCAGTTTTGGCAAGATCAAACACTGTGCGTGCTGTAAACACGCCGACACCAGCAAGAATCAGCGCTGGGATAACGGTCATCGTGATTTCAAAAACTGGCTTGCCGTGGGTCTGATGTGGGATCGGTTGCCCACGGTCCTTGAACCTGAAGATGACAATGGCAACCGCTACCAAAACAATCAGACCAACAACGCCCGCAATCGCAAACACTGGCTTTTGCAGATCATCAATCTTCTGAGCGTTTTCACCTTTTGGCTGCCAAGTGTCCTGAGGTGCGTTCTTTGCACAACTGGCGAGAAACAGCGCGCCACTTAACCCGGCTAGGCCGGCAACTACGCGTCGCGGGTTTCGCTTCTTCACGGTTGGCTCCTTGATTTCCTCGACTGCTTTGCTCATCATCACGGAACAATCATTTCGATAGAAGTGCCTTCAATTCCGGGCACTGTCAAAGTGTACGGACCTTCGGCAAAAGTTGGTTTCTTGATCGTTATTGTGAGGACTTGTTTCCCACCTTTGCCAATCATCTGGGTACAGGTCAAGTTGTCCTCGGTCACACCCTCGGCTACCGGTTTCTCGCCCAAATATGCGGTGAGGCGGTGTTCTGTGTCATCAAGATTCTGAAACAGGATCGAGGTCGGGTTGGCACGCGGCACAGTGATTTGCTTTTGCCCCTCACCAATGCCGAGAACCTGGGCCGTTAGCTCCCCATCTTTGAGAATCACTGTGGCGATAACTCCGGACTTGGATGACACCGTGCGCTCAACGTGCTTGTCGTAATACTTGGACTTCTCTTCACCACATTCTTGGTGCGTGTAGTGGCCCTCTTCGGCCGCAATCACGAGTTCTTCGCGCTCACCAATGCCAAAGGTTGTGATGCCTGCAGCCACTAGACCGAGCGCTCCAACCGTGGCGATGGCGGCAACAGTTGTGGTGCGAATCGATGGTTTGAGTGAAAAGAGCGAGATCGCAACAAGTATCAGGGTGGAGATCACAATGAACAAGATCGCCGAACCATCTTTGGAAACAGCAAGCATGATCCGCGAGAAGGAGACTGCAATTACGCCGGTAATCGCTGTGGCAAGGATCGGGAATTCCAGTGGGTTGAGGATTCGCTTGCGAGCAAGTGCATTGAACTTGCCATCAGCAGATGCGCGTTCGCTCCATGACTGCACCAGCCACTCGGCCAATGCCGCAAGTATCACGCCAATACCAATCACAAATACGAGGGGCTCAGTAATGATGCCGATGATGAGAACCACTAAACCGAGAGTGAGAGCAAGAGGCCAGATAGACGAAGTCGGAGCAGGGTCAGCTGCAGCTGAAGTAGTCGCGTTTTCAGTGTCCCCGCCATCGCGCGATGCAAGCGACGCACCAGCGATGATGCCCGCGGAAACCATCAACCCAAGAAGAGCAACGCATCCGAGTGCCACTTGGTCATTAGTGATCAAGAACACAACACTGACAATTGCTGCCAGTGTGGAGATTCCTAGGTAGAACTTCGAACCAGTCGTAAACATCAGCCCTACTTCTGCACGTAGACAACTAGCCACACTGCTGTCATTGCAGCCGTGAGGATGTACCAATAAAGAGCGTGCCCGTAAACCGCATCACCATCAGTGACGCGGCCGCCAATCACACGGAACCAAGCGGCGACGCTGTAGACAACGCCGATGGTGATCAAGAGTGCAAGCACACCACAGATCGCAAAGAACATCGCGCCATAGGCGCTGTCAGCGACTCCGATTCCGATCTCGCGGAAGATGAAGAACTGTGCATTAAGTGCTGCCAAGCCAAAAAACCCGGTGAGAGCAATTGCAATAGACGTATGACTGCGGTCATGGCGTCGCGCTGCGTAACTGGCCCACTGACCCATAACACAAGCAACGACCAGAGTTACCAACATCACATTGGCAGCCGTTTCTGGAATCGCTACATCTGCTGGCAACCAGTCCTTGATGATCTTGAGCCCGTCAGAAGATTCGCGTGTTGGTGCATCGGCACGGAACTTGAGCCAGATTGCAAGCATGCTGCCGATCATTGCGGCGATGCCCGCCCCGAATACTGCTGTACCGATCGTGACGCGGCGATTCGGTGATGGTTGTGGTCCTGCTGGCAACGCAATGCTCATGACGCACCTCCGGTCTTCAGATCAAGGAGTGGTTCTGCTGATTTCACAACAGCTACATCCGCGAAATTGTCGGCTGGTGCGGGAGATGCAGTTGCCCATTCAAGCGTGTGCGCATTCCACGGGTCATCGCCGGCGGCTGAACCGTTGCGGAATCCGGTCAGTGCAGCTGCAACAAATCCGAGTGCCGCAACCAAAACAATCACATGACCAGCTGTCGAAAGAAGATTCCATGCTTCCTGCGGGCCGTCGTAGGAAAAGCCATTCGCAACTCCAGCTGGCTGATCGGCAAAACCAGCAACGAAATAGGGAAGACCAGCAAGGAACGTTCCAAGGAACGCCAACACACCAGTACCCATAACTGCACTGGTGGGCATCAACCGACCCCAGAGCTTGGGTCCCCAGTATGAAACACCGGCCATCACTGCGATAAGGCCGCCGTACATCACAAAAATAAATTCGGCTTCTTCGAACACAGTTGTCGCAATGTTGGTGCTGCTGATGGTGGACAGCGCATGCCCGAGCATTCCCACAATCACTGCAGCAACACTCAGCAATGCCGGCACGAAAGGAGCGATGATCCGCGGACGGCGAGTTACTAACAAGAACATTGAGGCACCGAGCACCGTGAGTGCCCCGAGGATTGGCAACAGGTTGAAAATTGCCCACGGAACGAAGTCACGTAGTTTGTCGCTGACGCTGCCGTCCCAGCCCATCGTTTGCTGTTGCTGGATGACACCACCAAGAACCGATGTTGCTGCGATGCCGATTCCGGCAAGCACAACGCCGCGCAACATGTGTCGCGCACCAGAAACAACGGTTGCGATCTCGGCCAGCATCGCGAGTGCCAGAAGCACGAACACGTAGGTCTGTGGCTGGCTCAACGACCAACCGATCCAATCAACAACTCCAAAATTGCCACCAAATGCAACGCGACCATTGCGGTGATCAACGAAGTTGTAAATCAGGTTCGCACCGAGTGCGGGAAGTGTGAAGACAAGAGCAGATCCACCCACAAGCGCACCCCATGCAAATAACGGGGCGCGTTCAAGGGTCATACCCGGCGCGCGCGAATTGAGCACCGTAACTACAAGGCTTACGGAGGCAAATACCAATCCGACGATCAACAGCAACATTCCAAGGAGGAACAAATCCACCATGGTTTGATTGCCGCCACCGGGACCACCATTGCCGAGATAGGCAATCTCGACCATCACGATTCCAGCCAACCAAGACCACAAACCAAAAGATGCACCGCGAGCAAAAGCTATTGATCGCGAACCGACCTGTATTGGCACTACTGCAATTGCGATTCCAATGAGCATCGGCAGCACTGCACCAAACACGAGTTCAACTCTGAAGAAGGTGAAGAACTGGCCGATGTTGTCATCTGCAAAAAGCTGGAACGAATCAGAGTCCATTCGCTCAAAGCCGAGAAGCACGCCGATAACAACCGACAGCAATGCTCCAGCGGAGGCCAAGATAATGAAAAGTCGACCGATCTTTTTGTGGTCTGTTGACGTCAACCAATCGGCCACGGCAAGCAACGTGGCTGCCGCCCCGCCGCTACCAGCGACACTGCCGGACGAGTTCGCTCCGGCGTGCGTATCAATGGTGGTCATTTGCGCAAAGCTTCCTTTGTGTCCGGAGGGCCCGTCGTGAGTTACGAGAACACCGGAAGTCCGTGGATTTCCTTATCTGACATTACTTAGGCAGACCGCTTTAAAAGTAAATCCCCTTGTCACACATCACATGTGACAGGTGCGCTATTTCACAAGCACATCAACGGCGATGGCGGTGAAGATGAGCGTGATGTAGGAAATTGAGTACGAAAACAGTTTCATTGCGTCAGCTTCAGTGGGTCGGCGCGCCAAGAGGAGCGTTCCGCCAAGGAACAACGCCCCAGTTATGGATGCCACCACTACGTAGACCCAGCCAAGGTTCGCCACCGGAACCAGCACTCCAGAGCAGGCGACCAGGGCCACGGTATAGATCACCATTGAGCGAAGGGTCTCGGCCATCGTGGCCACAACCGGCAACATCGGCACCTTTGCGGCCCGGTATTCCTCCACATGCTTGATTGCTAATGCCCAGAAATGGGGTGGGGTCCACAGAAAAATCAGCAAAAACAGCACAAAAGGGGCCCAACCAAGGCTTTCGGTGACCGCTGCCCAGCCAACCAGCACTGGCGCAGCCCCAGCGGCACCACCAATCACGATGTTTTGGCGGCTCGTCCGCTTCAGCCACATTGAGTAAATGAGCACATAAAACAAGGTCGCAGCGACCGCCAGCGATGCCGCCAACAGATTGGAAGTTATCCACAGGGTCACAAAGGCTGCAATTTCCAGCAAAACGGCGAAAATCATGGCATCTCGAGGCTGAATCAGGCCGGTAACCAGGGGCCGATTCTTGGTCCGTTCCATCAACGGGTCAATGTCGCGGTCAATAACCATGTTGATGGCATTAGCCCCACCGGCAGCCAAGGTGCCGCCAATCACCGTGGCCACTACGAGCCAAGTGGAAGGCCAGCCCCCCTCGGCCAGAACCATGGTTGGGACCGTGGTCACGAGGAGAAGTTCGATGATTCGGGGCTTGGTCAGGGCGATGTACCCCCCAATCACCGACCTTGGGGCGCGGCGCGACCCGTGGGCACCACCGGCCAAGCGGGACGGCACAAGGGGACGGCTTCCGATGTTCATTTCAGTGGGCAAGGCTACAGAATTGGAGTGTGATCTCTTCCTTCACGGCAAGTTCCACCATCACCGAGAAAACCTCGGATCAGGATGTCGCACTCGACAACCCTTGGATCGTGCTTGTTTGGAACGACCCAATCAATCTGATGTCGTATGTCACGTTCGTGTTTCAGAAACTATTCGGCTACTCGTTGGAAAAGGCGACCGAACTCATGCTTGATGTCCACGAAAAAGGTAGGGCGGTTGTCTCGGCTGGTACACGTGAAAAAGCAGAGCTTGATGTCTTTCGACTGCATGAACACGGACTGTGGGCAACCATGCAACGCGATGGCAACGAAGGATCTTGATGCGTCGTCGTCTACCAATTGATCGTGCTCGTGACGGATCAATCCGTATCAACCTTGACGATTCTGCCCGCGAACTTCTATTGCGTTTAGCAGGAGAGCTCGAAGCGGTTGACTCCGCTGACAAAACGGGCGATCCAAGAATGCGTCGCTTGCACCCAACGGCGTACCACCAAGATCCAGAACACGACGAAGAGTTTCAGCGATTGATGTTTGATGAACTGCGTGCATCACGAGCGGCATCGTTACAACAAACTCGAGACGCATTGCTGAGCGACACGATGACGGAGGATCAGCTGATGGGTTTCATGCGCACGCTGAACAGCCTGCGTCTCATTCTTGGCACACAGCTCGATGTTGCCGAGGGCTCAGAATCCGAACCCCTAGATGACGATCCCGCTGCTCCTTTCCACTATCTGTACGAATATCTCGGATATCTGCTCGAATGTTCCGTGCAGGCTTTGAGTTCCTAGAAGGCTCAGTGTTTAATGGAAATGGCGAGATCCAGAGCCCTACTGCTAGGGTTTCAAGGCTCTCAACCGGAGTCGTCCCATGCCCCCATCGTCTAGCGGCCTAGGACACCACCCTTTCAAGGTGGCGGCACGGGTTCGAATCCCGTTGGGGGTGCAAGTGATCAGTTTGTCGAAAAACAAATCTGGTCCCGTGGTGAAGTTGGAGTTCACGCCGGCCTGTCAAGCCGGAGGTCGCGGGTTCGAGTCCCGTCGGGACCGCCATGTCTGGCGATTGCTTCGCAGCGCGAGCTGCGAGTAATTGTTTGACAGGGTCGAGTAGCTCAGTTGGCAGAGCACACGCCTGAAAAGCGTGGGGTCACCGGATCGACGCCGGTCTCGACCACCAGTGAAATTATTTGCGCGGAGGGCGAACGAGTGCTTCCTGCGCCACCGTGCAGGCATGTGTTCCATCAGAACTAAACACATGACCAAACGTGAGCCCGCGGTTATTCACCAATGAGTGGCACTTCACATCATGGACATGCCATTGGTCTGCTCGAATCGGGCGATGAAACCACATTGAATGATCGAGGCTTGCGTTGTACACGTCACCGCCATTGCGTTCGATTTCATTCAGTACCGGGTGTGAACGAATTGCGGCATCGGTCATAATCGCGTCAGAGACAAAAGCCAATGCGCATGCTTGGATCAACGGATCATCGCCGATGTCATGCAACACCTTCATCCACGCAATCGTGTGCCCGCTTTCGTCGTGGGTGTCTCCAGGATGAACAACATCACGCGGTATCCAACGGCGGTCAAACAGGTTTGAC
>JBIIRE010000068.1:0-8396 GCA_044341655.1 Ilumatobacteraceae bacterium
GCCGTAGCTGCTGCGCTGCACGACGTGGATGGTGTTTGGCGGAACCGTCTTCCGATGCGCAAGGACTCCAGCGATGACTGACACCACTCCTGGACTCGTTTGCGGTCATCACCACCTTTACTCATCTTTAGCGCGAGGGATGCCCGCACCGCCAAAACAACCGGGCAATTTTCTAGACGTTCTGAATCAGGTGTGGTGGCGACTCGATGCCGCATTGGATCTCGACATGATCTATTGGTCTGCGATGCTCGGCGCTAGTGAAGCCCTGATGTCGGGCACCACATGCATTATTGACCATCATGAATCGCCGAACGCAATAGAAGGATCCCTCGACGCAATTCAACGGGCATGTGATGAAGTTGGCGTTCGTGTAATCACTACATATGGAGTAACAGACAGATGGCAGGACGACGGTTCGCTCGTCAATGACGCTTCGTTGCCAAAACAAATGACCAAGGCCGCCAATCGTGGTCTCGGCGAGATTAAGCGCCACGCAGAAGCTGGGCATCGGACGATGGTCGGTATCCATGCGGCATTCACTTGCTCTGACGACACTCTTCAGGCGTCGGCCGCACTGGCGCAGGACCTGGGAGTAGGAGTTCACATCCACGTATCCGAAGGCCGCGAAGACGCTGACGCTGCCGCACGCTTACGAGCTTTAGCTGCTGACAACTGGCTGCTGGTTCATTGCGTGCACTTAAAAGATGAGCTTCACGGCACGATTGCCCACAATCCACGTTCGAATATGAACAATTCGGTTGGATACGCCCAGCCAGCACGATTCAAGAACAAAGTGATTCTCGGCACCGACGGTATTGGCGCCGACATGATGGAAGAGGCGAGGCTTGCATATGTTGCCCATCGTGCCGACGACGTTTACGCCACACCTGAAACAAGTTGGTCTTGGCTAGCGCATGGTTCCGACTTCTTCCCAGAATCACTCAACGACATAGTGACTTGGAACTACGACCACATGGACGACCCTTGGCATCTCGCTTTCACAACAGCGATTAGACCTGTCTCAATAATTGCTGATGGCGCTCAAGTTCTTGCGAACGGACTCCCTTCGAGGGTCGACATCCAGGAAGTACGAGCCAAAGCCGCCGAGCAATCAAAGCGACTACACGCAAAGTTGGCAGCATGATTCATTCACCAAGATCCATTAGCGATGCTGTTCAAGTACTACAAGTTGATCCCGATGCACAGATTCTGTCTGGTGGAACAGATTTTATGGTCGAAGTAAATTTTGGCCACCGTGCGCCTAAAAGCATTCTCTCGCTGCGCTCAATTAAAGAGTTGCGTGCTTGGACGCAGCAAGACGGCATGATCCGAATTGGTTCTGCACTGCCCTATGCACAAATGGAAACCGGTGCTCTTGCAAAGCTTTTGCCAGCACTTGCACAAGCAGCACGCACGGTCGGATCTCCGCAGATTCGAGCCGCTGGCACCCTAGGCGGCAACCTTGGAACGAGTTCACCAGCAGGCGATTCCTTGCCGGTTCTCTATGCCTTGGACGCCACGATCATCATTGCCACATCCACTGGCGAGCGACGCGTGGCGGTAAAGGACTTCATGGTTGGTCCTAAGCGCAACTCGCTTGCCAAAGGTGAGATCATTACGGCAGTTGAGTTACCTGCGATCACCGGTTATCAGGGCTATTCAAAAGTTGGCGTGCGCAACGCGATGGTCATCTCGATTGCCAGCGCTTGCTTGGTCCACGACCCCTTAGAGCGATCAGTGCGAGTAGCCATGGGCACGGTTGGACCAACAATCATTCGTGCATCGGAAACAGAACAGTGGCTCGCAGCAGAATGCGATCTTTCTTCGGCGTCGAACATCACCCAAGCGATCTGTACCGAGTTTGGTCGCCGATGCGGTGAGGAAAGCCGTCCGATCACAGACCATCGCTCGACGGCCGAATACCGCCGCCACGCAGTAAGTGTGATTACTTCGCGTCTTTTGGAAAGGTGTGCGGCATCATGAGCCTTGAAAACCAGTCATACACACTCAGTGTGAATAACAAATCACATGAAGTCCAAGATGCTTGGATCGGTGAGAGTCTTCTTTATGTTCTTCGTGAACGCCTTGGAATGCCGGGAGCAAAAGGTGCGTGTGAACAAGGTGAATGCGGTAGTTGCACAGTTCTTTTGGACGGCGAAGCGGTTTGTTCTTGCTTGGTACTTGCTGCCGCTGCAACTGAGGCTGACATTCGTACGGTTGAATCCATCGGCGACGGCCAAACCCTCAGTGATGTCCAGCAAGCATTTATTGAGTCTGGCGCAGTGCAGTGTGGATTTTGTACCCCCGGCCTCATTGTCGCAGTAGAGAATCTTCTTACGCACAACCCACAACCAACCGAGATGCAGGTCAAAGAGGCACTCTCAGGAAATATTTGTCGGTGCACTGGCTATGGTCGGATCTTTGATGCTGTGAGTGTTGCAGTGGCACGTCGTACAGGGGCCAGCCAATGAGCGTGAAGACCCGCACTCGCCGCGATGTTCTTGGTACTTCAGCTTTGCGGCCTGATGCCGTGCCCAAAGTTCAAGGGAAGTTCGCATTCTCATCTGATCTGTGGGCCGAGAACATGTTGTGGGGTGCCACACTCAGATCTCCACACGCATACGCTCGAATCGTTTCAATCGATACCACTGCTGCTTGGAAGATAGATGGCGTTGAATGTGTCCTCACACACGAAGATGTGCCGGGTAAACCCACTTATGGTCTTATTGCATCAGATCAGCCTGTACTCGCTCGCGACTTCGTCCGGTATATGGGTGAACCTGTAGTTCTTGTGGCAGCCGACCACCCAGAAACCTGCCGCCGTGCGCTAGCAGCGATCAAGGTGGAGTACGAAGTCCTCGAACCTCTTGTTAATCCCGAGAAATCTATTGATCTTTCGGTGCCACCAATCCACCCCGACGGCAATCTGATTCGACGTCAACAAATTATTCGCGGTGATCAAAACCTGGTCGGTGAAGTTGTTGTCGAAGGAAATTATGAACTCGGCATGCAGGACCAAGCCTTCCTTGGTACTGAGGCGGCTCTCGCACTGCCCGATCCCGGCGGAACCGGAGTTGAGTTATACGTTGCCACCCAATGGCTCCATGAAGATCGCGGGCAAATTGCTGCTTGCCTCAATTTGCCTGAGGAAAAAGTGCGCCTTGTCCTAGGTGGTGTCGGCGGTGCATTTGGAGCGCGTGAGGACATCAGTCTGCAAGTGCACAGCTGCCTGTTAGCACTGCGTACAAGTCGACCCGTCAAAATGCAGTACAGCCGCCAAGAAAGTTTTTTTGGGCACGTTCACCGTCATCCGGCACAAATTTGGATGCGACATCACGCCACCAAGGATGGACGCCTTCTCCGGGTAGAGGCACGAGTGGTCATGGATGGCGGTGCTTACGCGTCCACATCATCGGCCGTACTCATCAATGCAGTCACCCATGTCCAGGGTCCATACAAATGTGAGCACGCAACGGTCGATGGCTATGCAGTTCGCACCAACAATCCACCATGCGGCGCAATGCGCGGATTCGGTGTGGTCCAGGCTTGCTTTGCCCACGAAGGCCAGATGGACAAATTGGCTCTCGCTTGTGGAATATCACCGGTCGACATTCGGCTCATTAACGCGATGGAAACGGGCGATCGACTCATCACAGGGCAACCCATTCTCAACTCAGCTCCAGTTGCGCAGTGCATACGCGAGACCGCTGAGATTCCGATGCCGCCAAACATGACAAACGAAACTGACGTTCTTGCAATCCCAGGTGGATCTGGTTTGACCGCCACGCCGTCAAAGATTCGCCGCGGTGTTGGCTGGGGTGTCTCAATTAAAAATTTGATGTATAGCGAAGGATTTGACGACTTCTCCACGGCACGTTGCACCGTTGAAGATGGTCGCGTATCACTTAAATTTGCCACCTCTGAGGTTGGTCAAGGATTCGTCACGCTTGCACCTCAGATTGCTCGCACAGTTCTTGGCCTCGATGAGGTCTTCATCGAAACCATCGACACAGGAATTGGCTCGGCTGGGTCAACTTCGGCTTCACGCCAAACATGGATGAGTGGCGGAGCGGTGAATGGTGCATGCAAACTTGTCGCCATCAATATCGTCGCCGACGTAGCAAAGCGGCGAGGTCTTGATCCTTCAACGTTGCAAATTCAGGGCACCGATATTGTTGACCTCTCGGGTAATGCAGTTGAATCAGTGGTTGTAGCCACCAAGGGCAAACGGTTTTCTGAAACTTACGAATTCCATCACCAACCAACCGGTGAATTGGACGAAAACGGACAAGGTAACTGCCACACCGCCTTTGCTTTCGTTGCCCACCGCGCTGTAGTCGACGTTGACCCTGAGCTCGGACTCGTGAAGGTGGTGCAGATTGCCACGGCGCAGGATGTGGGTCGTGTTTTGAATCCCCTTTCTCTTCTGGGGCAAGTTGAGGGCGGTATCGCCCAAGGGCTTGGTCTTGCAGTAATGGAAGAGATAATCGTCGAGAATGGACGCGTTCGAAATCCATCATTCACTGACTACTTGCTGCCCACCGCATTAGACGCACCTGATGTAATCGCGCGCTATGTAGAAGTTCCGGATCCCTACGCTCCTCTCGGCGCAAAAGGTGTCGGGGAACCACCTTGCATTTCAGTAACACCAGCGATTGTGGCAGCAATTCGTGATGCCACGGGCGTTGACCTCGTGCGAGTACCTGTACGCCCACAAGACATCTGCCTATAGTTGCCGCAGGTGTTCATCATGAAAAAAATTGTTATTGCAATGCCCTTAGTGCTGTTTGCATGTGGCGCAGACGCAAAGGTCGATCTGTCCATCGGGGCAGCTCTTCCGCCTGTAGCCATTGAAGTAACCGACAATGAGTACACCCCGCGTGAGGTGACGATTAAAGCAGGACAAACTTTAATATTCGAGAATGTTGGGGCAAACGCACACGACATTGTCCTAGCCGAACCAGACTCCCTCTCTGATTTTGGCATCGATCTTGAGTCCTTTACCAAGGGCTCCACTTATGAAGCCGCGATCAACAAACCGGGCACTTACATATATTTCTGCTCAATCCATGGAACAAAAAAGGGTTCGGGAATGGCAGGAACGATCGTCGTTGAGTAGTTGAAGGCGCAGTAATCTCAAATCATCGAAAGTTGAGGGAATAATGAAGAAATCGGCAATTCGGGCGTCCTTGATCTCGTTGGCAGTTTTGGCAGGTTTAAGTGCTTGCGGCGATTCGGGCAGTGACTCAGCAAGTGACGTCAAGCTGGCTGAGCATGTTCTCAATGTTCCAGACGACTATGCGACTATCCAAGAAGCAGTCGATGCCGCAGTCCCTGGTGACCTGGTACTGATCGCCGAGGGCACTTATAACGAGCAGGTAACTGTCGAGACCGATGACGTGGTTATCCGTGGTGTTGACCGCAACAAGGTGATCTTGGACGGCGAATACGAACTCGATAACGGAATCCGAATTGTTGGCGCAAATGGTGTCGCGGTCGAAAATATGACCGCAATGAACTATCGGTTCAATGGTTTTTTCTGGACGGGCGTAGACGGTTATCGCGGCTCTTATCTGACCGCAATTCGTAATGGTGACTACGGGATCTACTCATTTGACTCCGTAAATGGATTGTTTGAACACTCCTACGGTGGCGGCTCCCCTGATGCCGGTTTTTACATTGGTCAGTGCAATCCATGTAACGCAGTTCTCGACGATGTGCTTGCCGAGAACAATGGGCTCGGATATTCGGGCACTAACTCGAGTGGAAACCTCGTGATCATGCGCTCCACTTTCCGATTTAATCGCGCCGGCATCGTGCCGAACTCTGGTAGCGGTGAAAAACTCGCTCCCCAGGCAGACAACATCATCGTGGGCAACATTGTCTATTCCAACAACAACCCCGACACACCCGCAATTGATGCGGCCCTCCTTGCTATGGGTAACGGCATCCTGGTCGCCGGCGGAAACGACAACCTGATAATTCGTAATCTTGTGTGGGACCATGATGTGACTGGCATCGCAGCCGTTCTTAACAGTGATGACAAGACCTACCCGGTTTCTGGCAACAAAGTCATCGACAATGATGTTTCGGATTCTCGAGTTGCTGACCTCGGTCTCGTTGCTGATCCAACCGGTGGCAACTGCTTTAGCGGTAATAAGTTCACAACATCGGGTCCAGCAAACATTGAGACTGCAGCGCCCTGTGAAGGCGAGCCCACGAGTTCATTCACGGAGGGTGGTTTGCCCTTTGGTGAACTCCTCACTGCAGAGCACCCACCGTCGGCTGATCGCAAGTTGATCAAAGATCCACCACCACAGCCGACCATGCCCGATCCTTTGACGACGCCGGCTAAACCAGCGCGCGATATGCCTGGGTCAGACCGCAACAGCCAATCCCTCATTGACTCCATTGCGCTGCCAAAGAAGCCTTAAGGCACTGCTGCTCGCCCTGGCCGCATCAACGGCCATAAGTGCATGTAAATCCTCTACGGAGAGCGCTACGGGCCATTGGCACCCACAGGTAGAAATTGGTCCAATAGCCGAAACTGGGAAAGACCGCGTGGGCTCATTCGGTGTGCGTTGTGATTACACGCATACCGCTCCAGATGACCCGATTCTCTACCCAGGTGCGCCCGAAGCATCACACTCACACGACTTCTTTGGCGCTGTCGGCGTCGATGCCTTCACCACCTTGGAAACTCTTGAATCAGCTGATTCGGTATGCGATTCTTCCGGTGATATCTCCGCCTACTGGACTCCGACTTTGTATGCCGACGGAAAAGCGATTGTTCCAGTTGAGTCAGCGGCGTACTACCGCGCTACGCCAGGTTCGGATCTTGAAACTATTACCGTGCCACCCAATGGACTCAAGATGATCAGCGTCGGCGCCGAATGGACTTGCGCAAGGGTCGACGACCCGACCCCCCAAGTGCCAGAGTGCCCAGGTAGCTCATTGACTCGTTTGATGCTGGTGTTCCCCGACTGCTGGGATGGCAAAAATCTAGACAGCTCCGATCACAGATCACACCTAACACCGAGTGACAACGGTGATTGCCCTAAAACCCATCCAGTGCACATCACGAGAATGTTCTTTGAAGTTCGCTATGCCATTCCCCCAGGTGCGGAACTAAGTCTCGCCTCCGGTGACACCTCCAGCGCACACGGTGATGCGATCATTCATTGGAAACCAGATGTCATTGCCGACGAACTCAGGTTTTGTGTTCAGCGATCTATCAACTGCGATCTCACCTGGAATACAACACTCGGGTACTGAGTTAATCCTTAAACGGTGCTGGGCTCTTGGCCGCGGGTCTGCCATAAATAAGCAGCCCAGGTGTTCTCGATGAGGCAGCCTACGGTCATGGGCCCCGTTCCCCCAGGCATAGGTGTCACTGCAGAAGCAACTCGAGATACCGCCTCGTAATCAACATCACCCACAATTCGTTCGTCCACACGAGAGATACCAACATCGACAACCACTGCGGAGTCTTTTACAAACGATTCATCAACCATTCGCGGCATCCCAGTTGCAGCGATCAAAATATCTGCTTGTTTACACACCTGTGCAAGATCTTGCGTGCGTGAATGAGCAATGGTGACGGTTGCATCAACGCCTTTACGTTGTAGCAAGATCGCCATTGGTAAACCCACCAGGGTCGAGCGACCAATTACAACCGCGCGCTTTCCAGAGGTCGCGATGTTGTAATGCTGCAGAATGCGTAAAACTCCAAGTGGCGTGCAGGATACGTGTCCCGGTAATCCGCGTACCAAGCGACCAAGAGATGCAACCGTAAGGCCATCCACATCCTTCTCAACTGGCACCAAAGACACGGCAGACTCAAAATCAAGCTCGGACGGAATCGGTGACTGAAGGAGTATTCCGTGAACACCAGGATCTTCGGCCAGATCAGATATGCAATCCTCTAGCTGCGCCTGGGTTGCCGACGCAGGCAAAACGACATTTCGCGAATCAAAACCAGCAGTCTCTGCGAGCTTGTGCTTGTTGCGGACGTAAATCTGACTCGGGCCATCGTCACCCACGAGCACGGTGGCCAAACAGACACGTGGCCCCTTGTTGGCCGCGACTGCGGCTGCGATCCGAGCCACCATTGAATCCCGAACCACAACACCGTCTAGACGAAGAACCACGAAGCGAAACTACCAAGTCTGGGGCTGGATCACCCGACACGAGGGTGAAATCGGCGTCTAAATATGGGACATCGAACCTGAAGTAATCACGTTCGACATCAATGCTCGTGGCACTGCTGGAACCTATTTCTTATCGGGTGTCCATCTAGTTAAGACTGTAAGTGTGACCAATGCGCTCGAACCCAACCAAGGAATAGTCGCCCTCGACGTTGAAGGCGTGTTGATTCCCGAGATTTGGATCGCTGT
>JBIIRE010000069.1:0-8334 GCA_044341655.1 Ilumatobacteraceae bacterium
GGAAATGGCCGGGGACAAACCATCAATCGTGTCCACGTCGGGCTTGTCCATTTGCCCCAGAAATTGGCGCGCATAAGACGAGAGCGATTCGACATAGCGACGCTGACCCTCGGCGTAGATGGTGTCAAAGGCGAGACTGCTCTTGCCAGATCCTGAAAGCCCAGTGAAGACAACGAGTTTGTCGCGCGGTAACTCAACGGTCACGTTTTTCAGGTTGTGCTCGCGGGCACCACGGACGACAATTTTCTCAGACATTGGTCTTCACGCTACTTACCCACGGGCATACGTGCTTAGCCTGCGTCTCTGAGTTCACGCTTCAGGTCGCGGATCTCGTCGCGGAGTCGTGCCGCATACTCGAACTTGAGATCGCCAGCGGCTTCATTCATTTCCAACTCAAGTGTCTGGATTAGCCGCGCAAGCTCTTTTTGAGGCAAGTTCTTGATCTCCCGCTCGACCTTTGCGCGTTCACCAACACCTCTACGCCTGTTTTCCCTACCGGGCACGGGGGCGCTTTCACTCGGACGCAACAGCTCAAGAATGTCGCCCACGGCCTTGCGAATGGTCTGCGGATTGATTCCGTGTTCGAGGTTGTATGCAACCTGCATCTCACGCCGACGCTTGGTTTCTCCGATTGCGCGCTCCATTGATGGAGTCCGAGTATCGGCGTACATGATGACTTGGCCATCCACATTTCGTGCCGCACGACCAATGGTCTGAATCAGCGACGTCTCACTGCGCAAAAATCCTTCTTTGTCGGCGTCAAGAATCGCCACAAGGGAAACCTCAGGCAGGTCAAGGCCTTCACGCAAGAGGTTGATTCCCACCAGCACATCGAACTCCCCAAGGCGCAAGGCTCGAAGAATTTCAATGCGCTCAATGGTGTCAATGTTGGAGTGCATGTAACGAACGCGAAGACCCTGTTCCAAGAGGTATTCAGTGAGATCTTCTGCCATCTTCTTGGTAAGTGTCGTAACGAGAACTCGGTCACCTCGTTCGGTGCGCCCGTTAATCTCCGAAATCAGATCGTCAATTTGACCCTTGGTCGGGCGAACAATCACTTCGGGATCAACCAGGCCGGTAGGCCTGACTATCTGTTCAACCACGCGATGTGAGTGCTGCTGCTCGAACTTGCCAGGCGTTGCAGACATGAAGACACACTGATTAATCCGCTCCATCACTTCTTCAAAACGCAATGGCCGGTTGTCCCGTGCGGATGGGAGCCTAAACCCGTGATCTACAAGGGTGTTTTTCCTACTCCGATCGCCCTCATATTGACCATGAAGCTGCGGAACGGTCACGTGACTCTCATCTACAACGAGCAGAAAATCCTTCGGGAAATAATCAAGCAAGGTGAATGGAGGCTCACCCGGGTTACGACCATCAATATGCATGGAATAGTTCTCGATTCCATTGCAATAACCCATCTCCTCAATCATTTCGAGGTCGTACTGCGTGCGCATCCGCAGCCGCTGGGCTTCCAGCAGCTTTCCTTGGCTGTCAAACCATGCCAGTCGTTCTTGCAGCTCGGCTTCTATGCCGGCAATAGCACGGCGTAACCGTTCATCACCTGCGACGTAGTGCGTTGCAGGAAATACCACCGCGGTTGAAAGCTTATTCAAATTCTCGCCGGTCAGTGGATCAATCATTGTCAAACGCTCAACCGTGTCGCCGAACATCTCGATGCGTAGGACCGCTTCTTCGTAGGCGGGATGCACTTCGACCGTGTCACCTCTCACGCGGAAATTTCCACGCCCAAGGGCTATGTCGTTGCGGTCATATTGAAGATCAACAAGTCGTCGGAGAATATTCCTCTGGTCATAATCAACGCCAACGTGTAACTCGAGAAGCTGGCCCCTGTATTCCTCTGGGTCACCCATGCCGTAAATGCAACTCACCGAAGCCACAACGATTGTGTCTCTCCGTGTTAATAGTGCTGCCGTAGCTGAGTGCCTGAGTCGATCAATCTCATCATTGATTGATGAATCCTTCTCGATATACGTGTCGCTTGAGGCGATGTATGCCTCGGGTTGGTAGTAGTCGTAATAAGAAACGAAATACTCCACACGGTTATTGGGAAAGAACTCTCGCATCTCCTGTGCTAACTGTGCAGCCAAACTTTTATTCGGCGCGAGAATCAATGTCGGGCGCTGCGTTTTCTCAATTGTCCACGCAATAGTGGCACTCTTACCGGAGCCCGTGATTCCTAACAGGGTTTGGAAGCGCTCTCCCGTTTCAATTCCATAGGACAGGTCCTCAATGGCTTTCGGTTGATCACCAGCTGGGGCGAAATCCGAAACAACCTTGAACTCAGCCATGGTTCAACCCTAACGGCGAAGTTTCACTCAGAAATGGGGTTGAGACTCTGCATCCATTCCCAAGCACGGTCAACTTGCTCTTCAAGAAATGCAAGATCACCAGAGTTCTCGATCAGAAAATCTGCAGCCGCCCTGCGTTCTTCACGAGTGGCCTGCTTGGACATGCGTGCGCGGGCATCGTCTGCGTTCATATTGCGCTGCTCAACCAATCGCTCCACTGCCAGTTCTAGAGGACAATCAATTACGCAAATTCCACCAAGATCAGATCTTGGATTCTCCACAAGCAGTGGCACATCAAGAATCACGATGTTGTCGGTGCCCTTTTGGGCATCCATCCGTGCGAGCATCTCTTTTTGCACTGCAGGATGAACAATTTGGTTCAACTTTTGCAACGATTCGGCGTCTGCAAATGCGCGCTGAGCGACCAACGGGCGAATGAGCGCGCCATCGGCGTCGATGATGTCTGACCCGAAGGCGTCCGCGAGTTCAGTCAGAACAGGCATTCCAGGACGCTGGACCTCGTGAGTTATTGCATCGGCATCAATGATGACCGCACCACGAGCAGCAAACATCTTGGATGCGGTTGATTTTCCGCTACCGATACCACCGGTCAAGCCGACGAGAATCATCGGAGCCCGAACCTGACTCGGTCAGGCCGATGCGTCGTCGGCGGGCGCTTCGACTGGTGCCTCGGCGGATGCTTCGGCTGGTGCCTCGGTTGGTGCGCCTTCGCCGTACTCCTTGTAGTACTCAGCCCAGGCCGCCTCACGCTCCGAATCATCAGCGGCAGCTGCGTAGTTGCCGTGCTCGTCCACTGCGAAGTGCGAGCGGTACTCCTCGGCGAGTTCTCCACCTTCTGCTGCTTGGCGGATCGAGATGCTGATACGACGACGGGGAAGGTCGAGATCAATGATCTTCACCCAGAGTTCTTCACCAGGTGTGACCATCTCTTCAGGAGCTTCGATGTGACGACCTGAGATTTCAGAGATGTGGACGAGGCCCTCAATGTTGTCGCCTACCTGCACGAATGCACCAAATGGAACGAGCTTTGTGACGCGACCATAAACAAGCTGACCAACTTCGTGTGAAGATGCAAACTCTTCCCACGGATCGCGCTCGGTTGCCTTCTTCGACAAACTGATGCGCTCACGATCGAGATCAACATCAAGAACCTTTACGGACACTTCTTGGCCAACTTGCACCACCGATGATGGGTGGTCGACATGCTTCCAAGAGAGTTCAGAAACGTGGATGAGTCCATCCATACCGCCGAGGTCAACGAAGGCACCAAACTGGACAACGCTGGAGACGATTCCCTTGCGCACGTCTCCTGGCTTCAAGTTGGCAAGGAATTCATCGCGGGTTTCGCGCTGAGTTTCTTCAAGGAATGCACGACGCGACAAGACCACGTTGTTGCGGTTCTTATCGAGTTCGATGATTTTTGCTTCGATTGGCTGATTCATATATGGCGAAAGATCGCGAACACGACGCAACTCAACCAATGAGGCCGGAAGGAAACCACGCAATCCAATGTCAACGATGAGACCACCCTTAACAACCTCGATCACTTGGCCAGAAACGGTTCCGTTTTCTTCCTTGATCTTTTCGATGCGTCCCCAAGCCTTCTCATACTGAGCGCGCTTCTTGGACAAGATTGTGCGGTCTTCACGATCTTCGAGAGTGAGGATTACTGCTTCGATTTCGTCGCCAACTTTTACCAAGTCGGCAGGGTTTACATCAGCGCGAATCGAGAGTTCACGAGCTGGGATCACACCTTCTTGTTTGTATCCAATGTCAAGCAAGACTTCATCACGACTTACCTTTACAACCTTGCCACTTACCAGTTGCCCGTCTTTGTAATCAGGGAGTTCCTTGATTGCTTCGGAAAACGGAATGTCGAGGTCATTTTCGGTGACCTTGCGGTTCTGGTAGTTGCCATCGGCATCAAACACTCCAAGAGCGGATGAGTCGGTGGGGTTGGTAATGGTGTCGGACAAGGGACAGTTCTTTCAATAGGTGGATAGAAATCTCTGCTTGCTGCAAAGGCGACAAACCGAGACGGAAAAGGCTACCACTGCCCCATTTGCAAGCACCAAAGCAGGACTTACGAGGTTTTGCGAGCCAATAGGAGGTTCTCTGGGAGGTCCACCGACGGGGGCTGTAGGCCGTAGGCCCCTGGTTCACCGCCATAGACACCAATTACTTGAAGCCCAACCGATTCCGCGAGCAGTCGGAGTTCACGTGGCGTGTAACACCCAGTGACCAGTTCTGTTTCCATTGCCTCGCCTGACTCGCTGAGCACTGACGTGACTTCTGTGCTCACACCTGCAGTGGCGTCGAATCGGGCGTCCACATGGTGCCTAATGCTGAAGTAGGCATTGAATGCGGTCAGGAGGAGAGCGCCGCCAGGCTTCAGGCTGCGCGCGATGCCCCTCAGCACGGCACGATCGTTGGCATCATCCGTGTGCATCCCAAATCCGCCTTGGCAGATGCAGATCGCAGCGTCGAACTCTTCTTTAAATTTGAGGTCGACTGCGTTCAAGACATCAAAAGTTGCACTCAGACTTCCGGCATCTTCGCGAGCAATTTCTATGAAGCGTTCACTCACATCAATGCCGTGCACCCGACATCCACGGGAAGCGAGTTCGATTGCGTGCCTACCAGGACCACAACCAACATCCAGAACTGAACATTCACTGCGCACCACGCCAGATGAGAACATGAAATCAACTTCTTGCAACGTTCCCTTGGTGAACGAATAACGAAGGTAGGCCCGCCCCATGTGCTCGGCGAGGTTCTCAAACGGATGCCGATCTTGAGTCACTTCGCTTCAGCCCAAGTTGCACCCCATGCCGCATTTACCTCAAGTGGCACCCGGAGCTCTGCGGCTGAACGCATGATGTCAAGCACAATATTTTCTACTGTTTCACGTTCGTTCACAGGTGCCTCGACAAGAACTTCATCATGAACCTGGAGCACAATTCGCGCTTGCAAGTTTTGTTTTGTCAGAGCATCATCAATTCGGACCAACGCAATTTTGAAGATGTCAGCAGCGAGGCCCTGGATGGCGGCATTCATCGCCATTCTCTCGCCTGCTTGTCTAATTCTGAAATTGTCACTCGACAATTCCGGAATCGGGCGACGTCTACCGAACAGAGTCTCGGTGTATTTCATTTTCTTGGCATCGGCAACTGTGCGTTCCATATAGGACTTGATGGCCGGAAATGCTCCAAAGAACGAATCGAGAATTCCTGCTGCCTCGTCTACTGGGATGGCAAGGCGTTGACTAAGGCCGTAGGCCTCCATTCCATAAGCCAGACCGTACGCCACCATCTTCGCCCTGCTTCGTTGCTCAGAAGTAACAGCATTTGGTTTAACACCGAACACTCGCGCTGCGGTTGCGGTGTGGACATCTACTCCTGCTGTAAATGCTTCGATTAGTCCTGGATCATCAGCAAGATGTGCGATGCAACGGAGTTCAATCTGGTTGTAGTCGGCTACCAACAACTTCGCTCCATCTGACGCCACGAATGCCGTGCGGAAAATCCGACCCTCATCGGAACGGATCGGTATGTTGTGAAGATTCGGATGCTCCGACGAAAGTCGACCCGTGCGGGCCACTGTTTGATTGAACGTCGCATGAATCCGACCGTCTACGGGATCAACTACAGCGATAAGGCCTTCACCATAGGTCGACCGTAACTTTTCCAGCTCTCGGTAACGAAGAAGTGGCTCAATGAACTCAGGCCATTCGGGGCGAAGCTTTTCTAGGGTTGCTGCATCAGTTGAATATCCCGTTTTGGTTTTCTTGCCCGGCGTTAAGCCTCGCTCTTCGTAAAGAATCTCACGCAGTTGCGTGGGCGAATTCAGATTGAAGGGACGCCCCGCGAGTTTGTGTAGCTGTGTGGTGAAGGATTCAGTTTCTTCGGTTAGGCGCTTGTTGATAGATGTGAGTTGCTCTTTGTTAACAGCCACTCCAAGAACTTCCATCCGCGCAAGCACGCGCACGAGTGGATTTTCTATATCGGAATAGAGTTGCGAACTCTTCTCCTCCACTAGACGACTCCGAATGGGAGCTGCAATAAGGGCACAAAGGTATGCCGCTCGAGCGACTGATTCGCGGTCGGCAGTACCCCAGTTGCCAGCGAAGTCCAGGGTTCCCTGTTCACCTTGCTGGTTCTCGCTTCGCATGGGCAAGGAATCGAGCAGGTCTTCGGCAACGCTTTCGATGTCATAGTCGCTACGTGCTGGGTTGACTATGTAGGAGGCAATGGCGGTGTCCAGTACCAAAGATTGCAAATCCACGCCGTTACCTAAAGCCCAACGAAGTATCGGCTTCGCATTGTGAGCTACCAGAGGCTTTTTGTTCAGCAGTTCCACAATCGAATTTGTGAAAAATGCATTCGCTGGGGTTACGGCCACTCGCCCGATAGCCAAATCTTGAACAAAGGCCACATCCATCAATGACGATCGCCCGGGCTCGCCTGACCAACTGGCCGCGATAACCACTTCTGCGAGGTCCGCCAAAACGCCGATCAGTTCTTTCTCGTCAGAAATCTCAGCGATTTGAATCTGAGCTAACTCTGCTTCACTCGCTTGCGATGGCGCCTCCGCACTAATGAACCGATCAAAAGCACCCTTCACACGCGACTGCATGTTTTTGAATTCAAGAGATTCAAAAAGTGCTTTGGAACGAGTTAGATCAGGGCTCGGAACGAGGGCCGAAAATTCCAGTTCCACCGGAACATCGGTGCGCAAAACCATCATCTTTGCGTTTCGAACCACTCGCTCACCGTGCTCCTCAAGTGCTGCACGTAATTTTGGGGTCTGGTCCGCGGCGTGCGCCAGCACTCCAGCGAGATCTCCATATTGGTTAAGCAACTTCGCCGCAGTCTTCTCGCCGACCCCCGGCACCCCATCAAGGTTGTCGCTCGGATCACCCCGCATTGCTGCGTAGTCCGCATACTTTGACGGATGCACTCCCGTCCGCTCAACAATTCCTGCTTCGTCATATAGCGCGTAGTCAGAAACGCCACGCTTGTTGTACATGACCTTGATGTGAGGATCTTTAACCAACTGATACGCATCGCGATCGCCCGTCACAATGATGACGTCGTGCGATTCCGACACCGCACGGGCCGCAACTGTGGCGATGATGTCGTCGCCCTCAAAACCAACCGCTTCCCGATGAGCAATCCCGAGCACATCAAGCAATTCACGAGCTATCTGTAATTGCTCAAGGAGAATCTCCGGCGTCTTTTCACGTTGGGCTTTGTATTCAGGGATCGCTTCGTGTCGAAATGTGGGTTCTTTGCGGTCAAACACCACAAGAACACCGTCGGGATTTTGATCTTTCACCATCGTTACCAACATCGTGGCGAAGCCATACACCGCATTTGTCACTTGTCCTGATGCGGTTGCCATGTCGGTGGGCAACGCGAAGAATGCGCGATAGACGAGAGAGTTGCCGTCAATAAGCAGTAATTTCACGGGCGCAATTCTCCAGCAAGGACCCTAAGTGCCACATCGCTCATGCGCTCACGGCCACTCATGGCGGTGCGTTGTATGAACGCAAAAGACTCAGACTCGGTCAAGCCAAAGTTGTCAATCAAAAATCCTTTTGCACGATCCACCAACTTGCGAGATTCAAGCTGATCCTCAAGCAGGTCGCGTTGATCAACAATGTTCTTCAAGTCGGTGAAGCGACCAATCGCCATTTCAATGTTTGGCACTAGATCACTCTTTTGAAATGGCTTCACAACATATGCGTGCACACCTGCGTCTCGGGCCTGCTCGACGACGTCGCGGCCGCTGAACGCGGTTAGCAACAAGATCGCGCAGACGGGATTGTCTTTCAGCTCCTTAGCTACAGCCACGCCGTCCATGCCGGGCATCTTGATATCCAGAATCGCGATATCGGGTTGGAGCGCACGAATCATCTCAAGTGCGGAATCTCCGCGACCGGTTTCACCTACGACCTCATAACCCTCCTCTTCGAGGATTTCTTTCAAGTCCAGAC
>JBIIRE010000070.1:0-8227 GCA_044341655.1 Ilumatobacteraceae bacterium
GGGAGTGAAAGTAGTAGTGACCGCAGGTGGAACTCGGGAGCCAATTGACTCAGTGCGGGTCATCTCAAATCGTTCGTCAGGTAAGCAGGGCCATGCAGTTGCAGCGGCGGCAATTCAGCGCGGTGCGTCGGTTTCTTTGATCACGACGGTTGACCTGCCAGCGCCTGTCGGGGTGGAGTTGGTGCGCGTGGAGACCACCGCCCAAATGCAAGATGCACTCAATGCACGCGCTAGCGCAGCCGATGTCGTGATCATGGCGGCTGCAGTTGCAGACTTTCGACCCGTTCAAAGTGCTGAGAGCAAGCTGAAGAAATCGGCGGGAATTCCCAAAGTTGAGTTGGAACCAACCCCTGACCTACTGGCAGAACTGGGGCAGAATAAGCCAACTGGCATGACGCTCGTTGGCTTTGCGGCTGAGACAGAGAATCTTGAAGTCAACGCAGCCGACAAACTCGTGCGCAAGAACCTTGACTTGATCGTGGCCAACGATGTCTCGGCTCCCAACGTGGGTTTTGCCTATGACACGAATTCGGTTCTGATCTTGGGCCGAAATGGCGAGCGCAAGGCTGTTGAACTTGCCCCCAAAGCCTCTGTGGCCCACGCCATTTTGGATAGCGTGGTGGCGCACCGCGCAGCCCGCTAAAGAGCCGTTGCGTTGCCCAAAGGAGACACCGTGAGCAAGTACACCTTCACGTCAGAGAGCGTGACCGAGGGGCATCCGGACAAGATGGCCGACCAGGTGAGCGATGCCGTTCTGGATGCGATTCTGGCTGAAGATCCGAACGCTCGAGTGGCATGCGAGACACTGTTGACCACTGGTCTTTGTTTGGTGTCCGGCGAGATATCAACCCAGGCATATGTGCCGATTCCTGACATTGCACGCAGTGTCATCAACGGGATTGGTTACGACAACGCCGAATACGGCTTTGATGGCAATACGTGTGGAGTTCTTGTTGCACTCGATCAACAGAGCCCAGACATCGCCCAAGGCGTTGACAAGTCTGAAGAAGTGCGAAGTGGCAAGAGTGGCGAGGATCAATTGAACGCCCAAGGTGCCGGCGACCAAGGAATGATGTTTGGCTACGCATGTGATGAGACTCCCGACCTAATGCCGCTGCCAATCTGGCTTGCACATCGACTCGCAGAGCGACTCACCGAGGTCCGCAAATCGGGATTGATTCCATATCTTCGTCCCGACGGCAAAACTCAGGTCACCTTCGATTACGAAAACGGCAAACCGGTTCGGCTGCGTACCGTGCTTATCTCGACGCAGCATGGCGAAAGTGCGGATCGAGACACAACAATTCGTCCTGACTTGATTGAGCATGTGATTCGCCCGACCGTGCCAGAACAGTTCCGCGACGACGACTATTCGATTTTTGTGAATCCAACCGGCAAGTTTGTTCTTGGCGGCCCACATGCGGATACGGGTCTCACTGGACGCAAGATCATCGTTGACACCTATGGAGGTATGGGTCGTCATGGTGGAGGTGCGTTCTCTGGAAAAGACCCGTCGAAAGTTGACCGCTCTGCTGCATATGCGGCTAGGTGGGTTGCCAAGCATGTCGTGGCAACTGGTGCCGCCACTCGGTGTGAAGTGCAAGTCGCCTACGCGATTGGTGTTGCCCAGCCAGTGAGCATCCTGGTTGAGACTTTTGGAACCGGCAAGGTTGATGGCAACGCTCTTGAAGCAGCGGTGCGCAAAGTGTTTGACCTTCGCCCAGCAGCGATTGTGCGTGCACTCAACCTGAAGCGCCCGATCTATCAAAAGACCGCGGCATATGGTCACTTCGGCCGCCAAGATCCTGACTTCACGTGGGAGCAATTGCCACATGTTGAGGATCTGATGTCCGAACTCAAACTCTGAGCTGCGCCGCACAATGATTGTGCGGGTGCTTCCTGACGTTTCTGGAATCGATAAGGAGTTCGACTACTCCGTTCCACCGGAATTCGCACCGCGTGTTGAGCCGGGTGCAATGGTGCGCATCGAACTTCATGGTCGCCGAGTTGATGGCTGGATTACAAGAGTTGACCCACCTGATGCACATCCAGAATCTCGTCTCTTACCGCTTCTCAAGATTCGTGGAATGGGTCCCAGTGCAGAAGTAATTACCTCTGCAGAAATAATTGCTGCGAATTTCTTGGGCCGTCGGCGTTCAGTTCTTGCTGCTGCTTCCCCAGACACTCTGGTACAAGCTCTGCCCGGCGACCGTCGCCATGGGAACTCACCCGGCGGCGGACCCCTGTCAGATTTATGCGCACAAGGTGGGGGACTCATCTGGTGTGGGCTGAACCAAGACCCCATTGAGGTGCTGCGGGCCATTGCGCGATTTGGGCCCATGTTGTTGGTCGTTCCGTCCGTGGCGCGAGCACGCACGTTTGCAGCAACCATGCGTGGCGCAGGTTTTTCCGTTGCTTTGCTTCCCGAAGAATGGTCGCAGGCCGCTGCTGGTGTCGACGTTGTAATTGGTGCCCGAGCAGCTGCGTGGGCGCCGGTGCGCGAACCCTCATCACTTGTTGTTTGGGACGAACACGACGAAGCGTTGAAAGAGGAGAGAGTGCCTACTTGGCACGTTCGCGATGTCCTTGCGGTGCGGGCACACCAACTCGGCGCTTCTCTGTTTCAGGTGTCGCCCATCCCTTCGGTTGAAGCTCTGCATTGGGCAAATGGCCGTATCTACCGCACAATTGACGATGACTCTGAGATCTGGTCGCGAATTGTCATCGCTGATATGAACGCCGATGATGACCCCCGCAAGATCAACTACATCACCACTGAGTTAATGGATGCGGCCCGTGATACTTCTAAGTCGGTGGTGTGCATCAGTAATTCAACAGGTGTGGCGAAATCCGTTGCGTGTCGTCAGTGCTCAACTGTTGCTCGATGCGAAAAATGCAGTGCAGTAGTCGCTCAGATTGATGACTCAACACTGCACTGTGGATCATGTGGCACCGACCGACCTGTCGTCTGTGCATCATGTGGTGCAGGGGCGTTTAAGAATCTTCGCCGTGGCACCGCTCGGCTTCGAACAGAGCTTGAGCGTGCAACAGCCCGAGATGTGGTGGAGCGCAGCGGGAGTCAGACTGACGCAATTTCCCATGGTGGCACTGGTTTTGTTGCAGTCGGAACAGAAGCCTTATTGCATCGGGTGGCCAAAGCCGATGTTGTGGCGTTTCTAGATATTGATAGTGAACTGGACTCGGGTTTCTATCGTGCCAATGAAATAGTTGTGGCACTGATCTCGCGTGCACTGCGCATGGTTGGGGATCGTGGCAAAGTAATCGTGCAGACGCGTAACCCTGGACGGGAATTGTTGCAAAATCTTTGTTCTGGAAATCTAAAAGGTGTCATTGAGTCCGAGCTCGCCGTGCGCCGAGCGCTCTATCTTCCGCCATTCAGCGTGTTGGGCAAGATTTCGGGTCCTGGTGCATCTGAATTCTTCGAATCTCTGGCTGCGGGCGGTGTTCCACTTGGATGTGACGTGAACGCCCGCAAAGGACTTGTTCGCGCACATGACTACCGGCAGTTAGTTGATGTGATCACTTCCGTTGCGGTGCCGCGCTCGGGACGCGTGCGAGTTGAAGTTCAGCCCGCTCGAGCGTGAGTAACTCGTAGGACTCTGAAGCCCTTGCGGCTGGCAGTACGTTCAACTGAATAGCCCACAGTTTGAAGCCAAGTATGAAGCGAATCAGCACCGAGATTCTTTTGGACCACGAGCCAGGCCTCGCCATCGGGGAGTAGCCGCGGCAGCCATTGATTGAGCATGTCGTGAAGTGCCTCTTTGCCAATTCGGATCGGCGGGTTGGACCAGATTGTGGCAAATCGTTGATCGTCAGGCACTTCGTTTGTCGGAAGCACCTTGACGTTGCCAAAACCGTTATTCGATGCGTTCTGCTTGCTCAGCTCCAAAGCACGCAGATTCGTATCCACAGCAAACACAGTGGTGCCGTGTGTGGCAAGCGCCAACGCAATCGCGCCAGCCCCACATCCGAGGTCAAGTGCGGGTCCATCAGCGGGCGCCGGAACTTGCTCGAGCAGTACCTTCGTGCCCTGATCCAGGGCGCCATAGGAGAACACACCGCGATCAGTTCGAACTTCAAGGTCTCGTCCATTGAATTGGAAAGTAAACGTCTTTGGTTTACTCGGAGTTTCAGTGGTGGCCGAGAAATAGTGGTCTGTTGGTTTGTCGGGCTTGGACATCGCTAGCCTCAAACTTATGTCGTTTTCCATCCGCACATACGGCGATCCTGTACTGAAAAGTAAGGCGGCGGAGATCACCGAGATCGATGACAAACTCGTTACGCTCTGCGACCGCATGTTTGACGTGATGTTTAAAGCACCTGGCATCGGCCTTGCAGCCCCGCAGATCGGGATCCAAAAGCGTTTGTTTGTTTATGACATCGGTGACGGGGAAGGAGTCCTAATCAATCCTGAGATTGTTGAATCTGATGGCGAATTTATGTACGAAGAAGGCTGTCTTTCGATTCCAGGCCTGTACGTCGAGATGTTGAGGCCAGCGAGAGTGCACGTCAGGGGTTTAAACCTCGATGGCGAAACTGTTGACGTTGAAGCAGATGATCTTCTCGGTCGCCTTTTCCAGCATGAATTGGATCACTTAAATGGCGTCTTGATGTTCGATCGAATGTCGCCCGACCAACGCAAAGAAGCAATGGCTGCTTATCGGCGAATCCTGGAAGCGCCTAATTCGCAGGAGCCACAGCACATCGCTTTCAAGTGAAAGACTCCCTGTGATGGAAGTGGGTTCGTTGGCGCCAATGCCCATCGGTGCTGTGGGATCAGTTGTCTTTTTTGGGACGCCTGCGGTCGCTGCACGCGTGCTGAGCGGTTTGTTCGCTAGCGGTGTTGAAATTGAGTTGGTCGTAACAGGAGCAGATGTGCGTCGTGGGCGTGGTGCCCAGACAACCCCGAGTCCCGTTCGTGAAGTTGCGGATACTCATGGTGTACCTGTGGTGTTTGATCCCAACGAAGTACTGAGACTGCCTGCATCTGATTCCCGGCTTGGGGTGGTGGTGGCGTACGGGCGAATTTTGCGGGCCCCGTTGTTGGAGTCATTACCAATGGTGAATGTGCATTTCTCACAACTTCCACGATGGCGGGGCGCTGCTCCGGTAGAGCGTGCGATCTTGAACGGTGACACAACCATTGGTGTTGACTTGATGAGAGTTGTTGCTGGTCTCGACGAGGGTGATGTGTTCGGCGAAGTCATTTTGCCGATCCGCGACGATCATGATGTTGAGGCATTACGAAATGAGCTTGTTGATGCTGCCTTGCCCCTGGTCGTGTCGTCATTGAGATCTGGATTCGGAGTCCCTTGGCCGCAAGCCGGTGAACCGATTTATGCGCACAAGATTACAAAAGACGAGTTGCGGGTGAATTGGGAAAACAGCGCGCTGTCAATCAGTCGCTTGGTGCGTATCGGTGGCGGAGCCACACGTATTGACGGCGCCGACCTCAAATTGAGAAGTGTTCGGGTGACAGATCAGAAGAGTCACGGTGAGCCAGGAACAATTCTTGACGACACAGCGCCTAGCGTTGCGACGGGCGACGGCGTATTGCAACTGCTTGAGGTGCAACCGGCGGGTAAGCGTGTGATGCCAGCCTCTGATTGGGCTCGTGGGGCACGGATCAAAGTCGGCTCTAAGTTTGAAAGAATTACTCATGGCTGAGAACAATGTGCGAGCAAAAGTGCTCACCGTCAGTGACGGAGTGGTCGCCGGTATACGACAGGACACTTCAGGGGCTGAACTTGTAAGAGTGTTGACCGAGCACGGCTTTGATGTCGTTGATAAATCTGTCGTGGCAGACGGTGCAGAGTCTGTGCGCACTGCATTGCTCGAGCTCACGAAGAATTTCGCCGGACTCGTCGTGACTACTGGTGGTACGGGCTTCGCGCCCCGAGATCAGACACCTGAAGGCACGCTTGCGGTGATTGAACGCGAGGCACCCGGGATAGCGGAGGCGATGCGTGCCGTTAATCCACTCGGCAGGCTGTCGCGTGGTGTTGTCGGCGTTTGCGGACGCAGCATCATCGTGAACACACCAGGCTCACCAAAGGGCTGTGTTGAGCAGTTGGTCGCCGTTTTGGACGTTTTGCCCCACGCAATAGCGCTAGTGGCAGAAACTCCTACGGACCACTGAAGTCACATAAGTAGGCTTATCAACCGTGCTGAAGATTGTTCTCCCCAAAGGTTCGCTAGAAAAAGCGACTTTCGAATTGTTTGAAGCGGCTGATCTAGCGATTTCGCGGTCTTCAGCTGTTGACTACAAAGCATCCATTGATGACCCCCGTGTGGCAGAAGTACGTATTCTGCGCCCGCAAGAAATCCCCATGTATGTTGCTGAGGGACTCTTTGATATCGGGATCACGGGTCGCGACTGGATCGTGGAGACCAACTCAAACGTCGAGAGTCTTGGCGAACTCAAGTATTCAAAAGTGACCAGTAACCCAGTGAAAGTTGTGGTTGCTGTGGCAGGGGATTCCCCTGCTAATTCAGTCGCAGATCTTCCACAAGGTGTGCGCGTCACATCTGAATACCCTGAAATGACGCGGAGATTTTTTTCTGAGCGTGGGATCAACGCCGATGTGCGTCTGTCATACGGTGCGAGTGAAGCCAAGATTCCTGACATTGCCGACTGCGTGGTTGACATCACCGAAACTGGTCGCGCATTGCGTGCTGCGGGATTGCGAGTAATAGACACGATCCTTGTGTCCTATACCGAGTTGATTGCCAACCCAAGTTCATACGTGGATCCAGCCAAGAGACACGCAATGGATCAATTGATGACCCTGCTCAATGGAACTCTTGAAGCACGAACCAAAGTATTGGTGAAACTTAATGTGAGTGAAGCGAACTACGAATCGGTTCTCAAGGTGCTTCCGGCTGCCAAATCGCCCACGGTGTCAAGACTCGCAAGTGGTGACTACGCAATTGAGTCCGTTGTTGAGAAGCGAACCATCAACGTGATAATCCCCGCATTGGTGGATGCGGGAGCGAGCGACATTCTCGAGTTGCCGATTTCCAAAATCGTCCACTGAGATGAGTGACACTCGACGCACAGGCACCGTTACTGATTTCGACTTTGTGGTCGGTTTGGGCCATCTCTCTACCGTTGACGGGGAAACACGCCTGTTTCACTGTGTCGAGATCGCTGATGGAACACGTGACATCGCCGTCGGATCTCGGGTCTCATTCCTTCCCGTAACGCGCTTTGGGCATCTAGAAGCTGCAGATTTACGAGTCGTTTGATTCGGATTGGGTCAGTTTTGGGTGCCTTCGGCTAACCTGAAGGGCGAAATTTATACGAAGTGGGATCCGGCTCCGGCCAGAACCCCACCTGGTCACCTGAACTCTTCAGCGTGAACCGGGTCCGAATGAGGTTGGCCCTTGTGGGTCGCCCTTGTGACGACTTTGTATGAACGTCATCAGTCAGTCACAAGGAGGGTGAAACCCATTGCACAGGAGTGAACGGCCATAGCACCGCCGCAGAACGAACCGCGGTACAACGATCGGATCAGGGCACGCGAAGTTCGCGTGATTGGCCCTGACGGTTCCCAATTGGGAATCAGGTCGCTGAACGATGCCCTCATCCTCGCTCGCGAGGCAGATCTTGATCTGGTTGAAGTGGCTCCGTTGGCGACTCCGCCGGTGTGTCGAATTATGGACTACGGCAAATTCCGTTACGAGGAGTCACAAAAGGCCAAGGAATCGCGTAAGAAGACCACGCAGATTGTCATCAAGGAAGTGAAGTTCCGTCCCAAGATCGGGAAGGGTGACTTCGACACCAAAGTTCGCCACATGGCGGAGTTCCTAGATGATGGTCACAAAGTGAAGGTCACATTGCAATTCCGCGGACGAGAAGTGGCTCACCCAGAGCTTGGATCCAAGATCTTGGATGCAGTTCTGGAACAGCTTGGATCAGCCGCCAAGGTGGAGACCCAGGCTCGACTCGAAGGACGCAACATGACCATGGTCTTGGCCCCGGATAAGAAATCCACCAAGAAGGAAAAGCCAGCCAGTGCAACTCCAGCACAGGAATCCACGGATGCCGAAGTGGCCGCCGAGACGACTGACTGAATTGAAGATTCGAAAAGGAGGCAACGATGCCAAAGATGAAGACAAGCAAGACCGCCGCCAAGCGTTTTCGCAAGACGGGCACAGGAAAATTGAAGCGTCAACAGGCAAACCGCCAGCACCTGTTTGAGAA
>JBIIRE010000071.1:0-8193 GCA_044341655.1 Ilumatobacteraceae bacterium
ACGCTTCGTTGATCTCGAATGTGTCAATATCGCCAATCTTTAGGCCGTTGCGCTTCAGCAGGTGCTGTGTGGCATCAATTGGGCCGGTGAGCATGAGCACAGGATCAACACCTACGAGGCAAGTATCAACAACACGGGCACGTGGTGTGAGACCTAACTGCTCGGCTTTCTTGGCGGACATCATGAGAACGGCTGACGCGCCATCAGAAATTTGGGACGAGTTTCCTGCAGTGTGAACACCATTTTCACGGGCCACTGGCTTCAGGTTGCGTAGTGACTCCAATGAAGTGTCACGGAGTCCTTCATCGCGAGCCACTGTGTGAGTTGTCTCGAGTGGATTGCGGTCGGCATCGAGGTCTGGTGCGGTTATCGGCATCCACTGGCCAGCAAAGCGGTCTTCGGCCCATGCCCTGGCGGCACGCTGTTGGCTCTGGAGTCCGAACTGATCGGTGTCCTCACGCGTAACGCCCCACTTGTCTGCGATGCGCTCAGCACCTTCAAATTGTGAAGTGAACTCATACTGACCGAAGTAGGTCTTCGGGATCGGAACACCAAGACCAAGGTTCTTGTTTGAGTTGCTGCCAATCGGAACGCGGCTCATCACTTCAACACCACACGCAAGGGCCACATCAACTACGCCCGCGGCAATGAGTGAAGTGGCAAGGTTGGTTGCTTGCTGTGAAGATCCACACTGGGTGTCAACGGTTGTTGCAGCAGTTCCGAGTGGAAGCCCAGCAGATAGCCATGCAGTGCGGGTTACGTTGAAACTCTGCTCGCCAATCTGGCTGACGCAACCGCCTACAACCTGCCCGACTTCGTTCGGGTCGATCCCGACTCGGTCAAGAATGCCCTTTTGGACATTGGCCAGCAGCTCAGCTGGGTGGAGGGAAGCCAGACCACCATTACGGCGGCCGACGGGGGAACGGAGGGCATCAACGATTACAACATCTGTCATGGAGTGATCTTAGGCGGGTCAACTAATCTCTCGGCATGGGGAGTCGGAGAACTGCTGCAATCTTTTTGGCTGCGGCGATGGCTGCGACTATGGGTTTGGGGCCTTTTTCAGTGGAAGCAAGCGCTGAAACCAAGAATTCGCCAATTGAATCGTCGGCGGCTTTGCGTCCAGCATCCGGCCAATTGGTGGGTTCAATCTCGGTTTCACGAGGGTCGTTTGTCTACATCAGATCAAATATTTTCCTTGGCGTAGACACCAAGACATTGAAGCGAGGCGTCGGATATTGGCCCGGCACTGGGCGCCCTGGAAGCCTCGGCAACCCGACCTTTGCGGGTCACCGCACAGCAGCAACTAAGCCGTTCAATCTTTTAGTAAATGTTCGCAACGGTGATCGCGTTCAGATCTACTACGGCGGAGTGAAGTACGAATACCAAGTGTTTGATCACTTCAATGTGAAGCCGACTGATGTGTGGATCAAAAACGGAAAGTCTTTTTCTGTTTTTGGTACGCGGCTGCCAACGCTCACTTTGTTCACCTGCAATAACGGCACCCAATTGCGCTATGCAGTGTTTGCATTCAAAATCAACAACGGACCCGCAAAGCCAAAGGTTCCGTTACCACCCCCGCCTTCGGGTGGTGGGAAACCCAAACCTCCAGCACCCAGCTGGTGAACCAAGGAGGCAGTAATGGATATTGGTCGTGTAGGTATCTGGCATGTGTTCGATCTCGTATCGCCAACGGAAACTCGGTCTGCGGTATCGACGCTGGAAGATCTTGGTTTCAAGGCAGTTTGGATTCCCGAAGCCGGGGGGCGTGAAGCATTCGTTGCGTCGTCGGTGATTCTTGGCGCAACTACCGAACTTGTGGCAGCTACTGGAATTGCCAACTTGCATATGCGCGAGCCGATGTCAATGAATGCGGGCTGGCAAACCCTGTCTGATGCGTATCCGGATCGGTTTTTGTTAGGTATTGGTGTGAGTCATCAACCATTGGTTGAAGGTGTGATTGGTTCTACTTATTCAAAGCCTTATTCAACAATGGTGAAGTATCTCGATGGAATGGATTCCGGCCTGTACTTCGGTACCAAGCCAGCAGTTGCACCAACACGAGTGCTCGCCGCTCTCGGCCCCAAGATGCTGAAGCTCTCCGCCGAACGGACCGCGGGTGCGCATCCGTATTTTGTTCCAGTCGAACACACGCAGTTTGCCCGCGAGATTCTTGGGCCGTCACCAATGCTGAACACCGAATTGGCCGTTGTCATCACCAATGACATTGATGCTGGTCGAGAAATTGCGCGTAAATACATGTCTACCTATCTGCGCTTACCGAACTACACGAACAACCTGAAGCGTTTCGGGTGGACCGACACCGATATTGAAGAAATCAATGATCGTCTTGTAGATGCAATTGTTCCAGTGGGTGACATTGATCATGTAACGAGTCGGATCAAGGCACATCTTGATGCAGGCGCGAGCCACGTATGTGTGCAAGTGCTCAACGGCGCCATGAACAAGATGCCCTACGACGAGTGGAAGGCGCTGGCGGCAGCAGTAAAAGGGCTCTGAGAGGTGGAGTCGGCACTTGCACAACTACGCCGCGAGTGGTCGGCATTAGAAAGCCTTTTAGCAGCCCCAGTTCTTGGACTTGCAGTACCTGATTGCCCGCAGTGGAACGTGGGTGAACTAGTACTGCACTTGGGCCGCATCCATCATTTTTTCGCCGAGATGGTTCGCTCCGGCCGCGACCGCCCGTTTCCTTTGAGCGAGATTGCAGCGCCCTCCGAGAACGATGTGATTACGTGGGCACAGAAAGGAAGAGACAACTTTGTTGCCGAAGTGCTCGCTCATGGAAGCACAGCGTTTGCATGGTCGTGGACTCAAGACAAAACTGTTGCATGGGTGCAGCGCAGGTTGCTTCACGAAACACTTGTTCACCGTTGGGATCTTGAAAATGCAGTTGGCAACAAGATGCCAACAGATGCCGCAGTAGCTAGTGACTGCATTGATGAGTTTTTGGTGAGTTTTGTAGTTGGGCGTAAGTCCGACAATCATTTGCCGGCTGGATCAGTTCATCTCCATTGCACCGACACCGAAGGTGAGTGGTTACTCAAATTCTCCGACCAAGGGATTGAACTCACGCGTGAGCACGCCAAAGGCGACGTGGCGATACGGGGAAAAGCGGAAGATCTAGCTCGGCTTCTTTGGCGTCGCATGCACCTCAATGCGGGCGCGTTTGAGGTATTCGGCAATGTGGAAGTGGCCGATTCATTTCTTGCTTACCCGCGACTCTGACTTGTTAGCGACGCGTTTGATTCGGCGGAGCAAAGAGAGTTAGTTGCTGTGCCGTGGCGAGAAGCTCTGCGAGGTTCTGCCAGATAGTGCGACCACGACTTGAGACCCGCTGGATCTCAATTCGCTCTGGCCGTAATGATCGTGCCGCACCGTTTTCATCATGAATCGTGATGCTGCCATCCTTCTCAGCGCTGTGAATTTTGCCAAGTGTCCAGCGGGCCGCGTCGCCGGACTTTTTGAAACGAATAGCTTCACCTTTGTGTAATCCAAGAAGTGACAGCCCGCCGTCGTCGACGGGCTGAACTTTGCGCTTGGCCATTACTGGAGTCTTGCCTGAAACTTGCGCATGCCAGCGATCCAGCGCGCACGATCCTCGGCTTTGCGTTTGGCGTAGGTGAGAACTTCGGGATGGGGAAGTACCAGGAATTCTTCGTTGCGAATCGCCTCCACCATGACCTGTGCTACTTGGTCTGCTTCCAAAATGTCTCCACCAGCTCTCACTGCACTAACTGCTGTGTTCACGATCTGATCACTCCCAGATTCAATGCTTGAGCTTTGGGACGCCGACACGGGCCCACCGATCATTGGTGTGTTGACTCCTTGTGGGCAAAGGCAGGAAACCTTAATCCCGCGGTCACCATAGGAAATAGCCATCCACTCAGCAAAAGCAAGCGCAGCATGCTTGGTCACGGAGTATGGCGCGCTCCCTAACTGTGTGAGCATTCCTGCTGCCGATGCTGTTGAGCAAAAGTATCCATCTCCGCGCTCAAGCCACTGAGGCAAAACTGCTTTTGCTGCCCAGCGGTGGGCATGAAAATTGATGGCAAAAGATTCGTCCCATTCCATCTCGCTGGATTCAATGACATCTGTGCCCGAACCGATTCCAGCGTTGGCAAAAAAGAGATCAATCCGCGCCAATTTGTTGTTGGCAAAATTCACAAGTTCAGTGTTCCCAGCCTCTGTTGCGAGATTGACAACAATTCCGTGGCAGGAACCGTTACGGTGGGCGTTTAGTGACTGCGTTGCAGTTTCTAGAAGGTGCGCGGAACGATCCGCGAGCACCAGGTCTGCCCCTGCTTCATGGAACTTGTGCGCTAGTGCGAGTCCAATTCCAGATGCCGCGCCGGTGATGACGCATTTCTTCCCAAGTAGATCCATATACGTCCATTCCAGCAGATACGCTCAGAGTGTTGATCCATAGAAAGGTTTGACGATGACTGAGATCACTGCAACGCTTCCCGAAGTAGAGACCACGAATGAAGTCGTGGCCGACGCGCTCGCCATCGTTGACAAGGCGCTGACTGAGATGTTGCGCCGCGAGCTTGTCTCAACCACCGAAGTCGCCGATCTTTTGTTGGATCTGCGCTCGATTCTCAGCCGCTGACCCTTTTCAGCGCGGCACAGATGTGTGCTTGAACTCGTTTAGGTTGTCCCAACCGATGTTGGCGAGAATTCGTTCAACTGTTTGTGTGGCATCTTGAGTTGATTTCGGTCGATCCAACAGGCGTACGAATACCGCCGCCGATCCGACAATAAATGTGGGCACTCCCCAAACCGCATGAGACTCAGCGAAGCGGGTGTGCTCTTGTTTCACAGTTTCAAGGGTGCGTCCGGATGCAATGTCTGCCATGACCGTTTCGACGTTGATGCCAACGGATTGGGCGATTCGGCCCACAGAATCGATGTCTGACAGGTTTCCGTTTTGCTCATGGCGGTAGTTGTACAAGGCGGAATGTAGATCCAAGAAGTGGTCGGACTGGTGGTCTCGCACCGCAACCGCAAACTGAAGCGCAAATAGCCCAGTGTCATCCTGTGGACGATCCCAGATATCTATCTCACCTGGATCCACGTGTGACTGCCCAAGGCAGTAGGGGAGAAAAGTTACATCCCATGAAGCGCCTCCACGGAGGGCGGTGACCACGTGGTCGTGGGCGATTCGCGCATAAGGACACCGATAGTCCCAAGTGATGGCGAACTTTGGTGCATTTGAAGCTTTGGTCACCATGAATGCAACAACCTAAATGAGGCTTGCTATTCCCAAAGTGACAATTCCCATCAGGGCACCGAAGAAGATTCCGCCCACCACGTCTGACGCATGATGAATACGCACGTAAACACGACTGCCAGCGATAGCTATTGCCAACAAAATCCAGCCAAGTACCTGTAGCCATGGGCTCCATATCGCCAATGCGAAAACGGCAAACGTCGCCGCAGATGCGTGACCGCTTGGGAAACTGGATGTGCGTGGCTGCCGTACTGGACTGCGTTCATCGCCAGCCACTGTTGGTCGCTCGCGCCGGAAGATTCGTTTGATGCCCTGATTGGTTATAAGGCTTTCAGCGAGTATCAATCCGGCAAAGATGAAAGCCTCACGTAATCGGTCCTTGCTTCCGATAGCACGCAAAAAACCAGCTAGGTACCAAACGACCGAATAATCACCTAGTCGACTGCACAGCTGAGCAACACGATCAAGGGAGCGATGTTTGCGGAGCCTCTCCACGATGGCGTCCACGCTGCGATCAAAGCGGGTCACTATGGAACCGAAGTGATCGTCACCTTTCGTGGCGAGGAATTCGGCCGCAATTGCCGCAAACTCCGTTGGATGTTCAAAGGGAAAGAAATGTTCGTATTGCTCGAGGCGCTGGAACGATCCATTTGGCAGACGCTCTGCAACCTTTTCTGCAAATGAACTCGGTTGCATGGGTCGAAGAGATCCAGCAAGCACAAGTGTGCGCACTGTTGTGTCTGGAAGGTGATCCCAGGTGTCATGCGCGGCACCTGTTTCATACGTGCGTGCTTCGTGCTCACGCCCGCACTTCAATTCGATTGTGCCGTCAGGCAGTGAGCGAAAGCCATATTCGACGTAGCTGTGCATTGAAACGGGGTCAAAGTTGCCAAGTGGTGGTTTGGCGGCGAAATTGTCAATCGCTTCCTGTTTTGACCCGAAAACATTGCGCCGCCGCCGCGCACCGTCAGCGAGTGGGTTTGCGCCACCGCTCAGCGCTCGAAGTTCTGGGCTAAAGATAATTGGCTCATACGCAACGAGCGAGAGCAAACACCCAGGCGACCTTCGTGCTGCAATTAGCAGTGTTGCTGCTCCCATTGAATGGCCGATTCCAAGCAGACTTCCCCGCGGCGCACCGGTGAGCTGGTACACGGTGTCAATTGCAAGGAGTGCATCATCTGAGTAGCTCGTCCAATCAACCTGCCAATTGGGTGCAACTTCAGAGTCTCCGTAACCGCGATAGTCAAATGACCAACAATCGAACTGGTCTTCGAGTGCTGTTGCTACGGCTGTGTACGCACGACCATGAAAACCGGTTGCGTGCGAGATGAGCAGTGGTGGCCTATCGCTACCTTTTCCGCCGACCCAATGGTGAATAGCGAGTTGAAGACCTTCAGCTGATCTGACCGTGGAGGATTCCCACGTCATCGGATGATTCAGGAAAGCTTCTCGAAGTAGTACTTGGTCTCTTCGCCAAGGTTGCGAGGAACGAAGTAGCCGTCCTCCTTGGTGATGGTTGACCAGTTGTCGCGGATGTCTTCTACCGTGAGTCCATTCTTTGTGAATCCTGGAGTCTCGGCGAGGAACACGCGAGCAACACGACCTCCTGCAACTGAGAACACCTCACCCGAAGTTGGGCAGTCTTCATGGGCAAGGAATGCCACCATCGGCGAAACCTGTTCTGGGCTGACTTTGTCCTTGAGGACACCCATGATTTCTTCCGTCATTCGAGTCAGTGCAAGTGGCGCAATGACGTTTGCTTTGATGTTGAAGCGTTCGCCTTCGACTGCGAGAACGCGCGTGAAACCTACAAGGCCCATCTTCGCGGCGCCGTAGTTTGCCTGACCGAAGTTGCCAAACAGGCCAGCTGCGGATGATGTTGAGATGATGCGCCCGTAACCCTGTTCGCGCATTTTCACGAAAGCGGGCTGGGTCACATGGAACGCACCCTTGAGGTGCACATCGAGTACCGCGTTAGTTAGGTCTGGCGTGAGGTTATGGAACGACTTGTCGCGCAGAATGCCGGCGTTGTTCACGACGATGTCAACCTTGCCAAAAGTATCGATTGCGGTCTGCACGATGGCGGCACCACCTTCTGCAGTGGCAACGCTGTTGTGGTCTGCAACTGCCTCACCACCGAGTGCCTTGATTTCGTCAACGACGCGCTGCGCTGCCGATGCATCCGACCCACTGCCGTCAACTGCGCCACCGAGGTCATTGATGACCACGAGTGCGCCACGCTTGGCGAGCAGCAACGCATGCTGGCGACCGAGTCCGCCTCCGGCACCAGTGATGATCGCTACTTTGCCGTCGAAACCGAGATCTGCCATGTGGGGCTCCTTGCTTAATGCCGGCGATCAGCCGGCGGGGATTTTCAACTCGTTCAGGATAGGCGAGAGAGAGCCAAGTCCTTAAGGGCGCGATAGTCGAGCTTGCCATTGGGGGCACGATTCACTGATTCCACAAACAAAATGGACCTCGGTGCCTTGTATGCCGCCAGGAATTCCTTGGTATGGCTGATGAGGTCATCGACCTGTGGGGTAGATCCGGTGCGTGGCTGCACCAGTGCAACGATCGATTCGCCAAAACGTTCGTGGGGAATTCCAACAACAGCTACATCCTCAACATCGGCGTGGCACTTTAGGGTTTCCTCAACTTCCTCGGGGTAGACCTTCTCGCCTCCGGTGTTGATGCACTGACTTCCGCGTCCGAGCAACTTCACAGTTCCGTTGAGTTCGACTTCGGCCCAGTCGCCAGGAATGGAATAGCGCACGCCATTAATCATCATGAATGTCTTGGCCGACTTTTCTTCATCTTTGTAATAGCCAATTGGTGTGTATCCCTTGATTGCTACACGTCCACGCTCACCTGATCCGGGAACCACCTCGCGGCCATCCTCGGTCAGCACACGTGTGTTGTCACTCAGTTTGAAATGTGCGGTA
>JBIIRE010000072.1:0-8103 GCA_044341655.1 Ilumatobacteraceae bacterium
CCTGTGGCGCACGGGCGAGAAAAAAACGGGTGTCGAATCGGCGGACCTCACCGTACGGCGTGACCCAATGAGCGAAATAATGAATCGCATCGGTGATCAACAAGAGGTCCTCTTGGCGACAAAATTCGGCCAAACTCAATTCGCCTTCGTGAATCTGGTGCCTCGCTTTTGTATATCTCAGTGCAAGGACAGGATCGTCAAAACGTAGCGCTTCTGTTGAACCACGTGGTCGTGCAAGCAATACTCCGGCTTCTTCGAAACACTCACGAATCGCCGCCACCCAAAATGCCAAACCGCCACGGTTGATGCCCAAGATTGCACTTGCTTCGGCATCAGTAAGGCCGTCACACAGCTCTTCGTAGTCCTCAATGTCATCTAAGTCATCGACGCGTCCACCAGGAAACACAAACATTCCACCAGCGAATGCGGTATTGCGGTTGCGCTGCAACATAAAGACTTCGAGGCGACGATCTACATCGTCATCACGAACCAGCAAAACAGTTGCAGCGGGACGAATCGGTACCGCGGCGGGATCGAAATCGACTCTACTCATCGTTCATCTTCCGGTGGAACTATCTCGCCAGCAACGTCGATGATTTCACCATCAACGTAGGTGCCTCGACCACCGAAGTTGTTTCCACCATGTGCATGAAAGACTTCAGCACGACGCCGAACTATGCCGCGCAACACAACACGAAACGGTGGAAGCAGGAGCAGTAAACCGATTGCACCGGTTACATAACCAGGCATAACCAACAAAATCCCAGCAACTAAAACAACGACACCATCAACGAGTCGTGCTGACGGGTCATTGCCCTTGGCGATTTCGTTCCCGAGTTTGCGCCACGCCTTGGTGCCACTGCGCCTTAATACGCTCGCCCCAATAACGCTGAGAGCAAACAAACCGAGCAGCGCTGTAAACACTCCAAACGCACTGCCGACTTTGATAAGCGCATACAACTCAATGAATGGATAAACGATTAGAAGGAGAAAGAAGATTCCCACGCCGTCAGCCTAATGACGCGTCTACTTGTCGCGACGTTCGCGGTAGTCGCGCGCGGCACCTTCTTCGGGTTCCACCTCGAGTGTCACGCCATCAATTGCAACAACCCTCACTGTGGAACCAGCAGTAATCGGCGTGGCTCGATTCGTGCGGGCTCGCCAACGTGCATCACTGACCAACACCACACCTTCTGGGTTGACTTCGTTAACCGCCTGACCGGTCATGCCTACCATCCACTCGCGGCCGATGGTGGGCGTGGCAAAGCGCGTACGAACCATTGATGGCATGCCGACAATGAAGGTAAGGGCCACACCGATGATGCCCACTGACAATGTGATCCAGCTTGGGCGCATGGTGAGCCCATCAACCGGGCGGAACAGATACCACGAAGACACGGCGAACAAGACCAAACTCACACGAGTCCAGAATCGCGGCACCCCGACCTGTACGTCGACTGCGAAACCAAAGAACGCAAACAGCATCAAGATCAATGACCACCCGCGCAGCGGTAACGCGCCCAACCCGTAGGCGCTGAGCGCAGCACACGCAGCGCCGACCAATCCCGCAACACCGATTCCCGCGGTGAAGAACTCAAAGATCAAAAGTGACACACCGATCACAAACAACAAATAGGCCGAAGCCGGACTCGCCACGGTGTGAAAGAGCCGAGCCCAGAGTCCGGTTTTGAAAAATCTCACTGGTGCCGCATCGCGCACGATCTGCCCATCATCGTCGGTTGACTCAACCACAGTGTCCAAAACAGTGCCATCGAAATTCTGTCCATCGAGTGCGTACAACATGTTTCGCAACACGGGCACACCCTCATCGTCAGTGGTGAGCTTTAGCGCGCCCAGAGAACGCGCTTCTTTGAAACCCAATGTGCCATCAATCAAAACATCGGTGGCTGCGCCAAAGTCAATGTCTACACCATCGACATTGAGTGGCAGACCAGTACGACCGATCTTGCTTCCAGGCGCCATCGCGGTCACATCAGCAGCTGCGAGCATCTGCGCGGGCAAACCAAGAAGTTTCGAACCAGAGGGTCCAACCCAAATTGCAATCGGAATCTCTGCGCTCGCGATCTTTTCGATCAACCGCGCCATCCTTGCGCGGGGAACAACTGAGCCTTTTGTGTTGACCTGCAAGATAAGCGCTTGTGCTCCGTTTGTGGCGCTTCGCTCAATTGCCGTTTCGATGGAATCAACATTGATCGGATCAATGAGGCCACTCACCTCGACAACATCCACTGGTGCTAGATCGGCGGCATCAGTTTCGGCATCGGCAACGGCACCAAAAAGGAGTGCACCGATTCCAAGTGTTAGTGCAAGGAATGCCAAAAAGCGGCGTGGGGAGGATTTCAAACGCAACATCCGGAGTTCCACCGTACCGCCGATGACGCGATTTCATACAGCCAAACCACTCGGGATGGGCTGACGGGAAATGGCTGGACTAGCCTTTCGGTCGTGCACATTCTTCTTGCAACAGATGCTGATTGGGTGGTGGATGAAGTCAGCGCTGCCCTTGGCGGGCCCGACACCACGATCGTTGTTTGCAGAGACGGGCGCGACGTGTCCCCTTACGTGACCCAAAGCACGCCTGATGTTGCTGTGTTGGATCTGCAATCAGGAACCATGGGGGGCATGGCCGTGGCGATGGATCTTCGCCTTGACGAGTCAAGTGGCCGTCTTCCCCACGTGCCGATTTTGATTCTGCTGGATCGTGAAGCCGATGTGCATCTTGCCAAGCGTTCAGGTGCAGATGGTTGGCTGATCAAGCCTTTAAATCCAATCCGTCTGACCAAAGCCGTCAACGATGTGGCAAAAGGTCTTTCGTATTCAGAAGCCCTGAGCGGGTAGCCTCAAAACCTGCACTGCGGGGTGTAGCGCAGCTTGGTTAGCGCGCCACGTTCGGGACGTGGAGGCCGGAGGTTCGAATCCTCTCACCCCGACCAGTTGATGGCTTAGCTGTCCTTTTCGAAGTTGAACTGCTCGTACACGGGAACGAAGTCAGGCATCCGCAAACCACGACGCAACCAGTTCGCACCGTCAAGTACCACGGTGTGACCCGAAAGGTACGAAGCAAACGGTGAGCACATGTATGTTGCGATCCAACCGAGTTCGTGTGGGCGACCGACTCGACCCGCTGGAACGCGTGCCGCATCTTGTTCTTCACTGCGATTGTTTTTATCGCGCAACACACTCGGCAGATCTTCGTGAGGGAACAATCCTGGCGCGAGACAATTAACGCGGATGCCATAAGGAGCCCATTCAACAGCGAGCGACATGGTCATGTTTGTTACACCTGCTTTAGCAGCTGCTGAGTGCGCGGTACCTGGGCCACCGGTCCATGAATATGTTGCCCCAATATTCAAAATCGCTGCTTCATGACCCGATGCAATTGCACGGCGTGCGAGCTCGGTGGAACAGAAGAACGTTCCGTCCAAGACAATGTCAGTTACTGCACGCCACGCATTCGGCGACATTTTTTCGGCAAGAACCGGAAAGTTTCCAGCAGCATTGTTGACCAATACGTCAATGGGGCCGCACTCTTTTTCAATTTCATCAAACGCCGCTGCAATCGCTTCTGGGCTACGGACATCGACTGCAATCCCAAAGCCTTTTCCTCCAGCGGCATTCATTGCTGCTACACCCTTTTCGCGATGCTCGGGATCACGGCTAGCAACAACAACGGTGGCGCCTAGCCGAGCGAACTCGGCACCGATCGCCTTGCCAAGTCCTGTACCGCCACCAGTTACAACGACAACCTTGCCCTCGAAAGTGCCTGCGGGGAGCATCGGTGTGCCGAGTGCGGGAGGTTCGGAAAGACCAGTCATAAATGCGATCCTACGCCCAGGGTCTAAAGGGCGCCGAAGTAAATTCAGATCAGTAGTTCAGCAATTTGCACGGCATTTAGTGCCGCGCCCTTACGAAGGTTGTCATTCGACACGAAAAGTGCAAGACCGCGACCATCATCAATAGAAGTGTCTTGACGAATACGGCCCACAAAGCTGGGATCCATACCTGCGGCTTCAAGTGGGGTTGGGATATCAACTACAGAGACACCAGCTGCTGCTGACAAAAGCGCAGTCGCCCGCTCAGCTGTTATTGCGCGAGCAAACTCAAGATTCAACGAAAGCGAATGGCCGGTGAATACGGGTACGCGAACACATGTGCCACTGACTCGCAGGTCTGGAATTCCGAGAATCTTGCGGCTCTCATTACGCAATTTTTGCTCTTCGTCGGTTTCAAGCGAACCATCATTAACGAGTGATCCGGCAAACGGCAACACGTTGAATGCAATCGGCTTAACAAACTTCTTGGCTGGTGGAAATTGCACTGAATCACCGTGGTGGGTGAGATCACGAGCGCGTTCCACCACTTGCTTGGCTTGCAAATCGAGTTCATCAACTCCAGCGAGGCCACCACCACTAACAGCTTGATATGTGCTGGCGACCATGCGCACCAATGAGGCCTCGTCATGAAGTGGCTTCAACACCGGCATTGCTGCCATTGTCGTGCAGTTTGGATTGGCGATGATTCCCTTCTTTGGATTCCTTGCCAATTCGCCGTTCACTTCCGACACCACGAGTGGAACATCTGGGTCCATGCGCCAAGCTGACGAGTTGTCGATAACTACTGCGCCAGCAGCTGCATACTTTGGTGCGAGTTCGCGCGATGAGGTTGCGCCAGCAGAGAACAATGCAATGTCAAGATTGGAAACATCGGCAGTTGATGCATTCTCAACCGTTATCAATTGGCCGTTCCAGTCAATGGTGGTGCCAGCCGAACGCTCCGAAGCAAAGAACCGAATTTCCGTTACTGGGAAATTTCGCTCAATCAACAATTCGCGCATCACGCCACCGACTTGACCAGTGGCACCAACTACTCCAATTCGCATGAGGGTCAAGGCTAATGCCGCCCCCCTTGGGTTACCCCTTTGGTTTTTGTGCGTCTATCCACCAGTGGCTGCGATTGGCGATATCGAGGTCACGATCGGTGCGACGCGCCTGCAAAGCCGGTGACGATTTCATCGAGCGGCTCGGATGTTTCCAGATCACGATGTTGTCGGCATCAGGAACAATGCGCAATACCTCATCAAGCCCGAGACGATTCGCCTGCCAACCCAATCTCGTTGTCCAACGACGGCCGGTGAGTCGTTGCCCGACAATTGGAAGCCTCCACACGGCACGAACGATTGCACCAGCTGGTACGAGCACGATGTCTTGAGCTACCCAAGTGCGGAAATTCAAGATCATTCGACCGCCCGGCTTCAGCACGCGCCAAGACTCACGAACAAGATCTGCCGCGTCCTCGGGTGAACAGTGCTGCAACGTGATGTAAGAGAAAACCAGATCGGCCGATGCAGCGGGTTCCTGAATGATGTGACCATCGCGGACTTGGCTAGTGCGTAACCGTTGAACATCACCTTTTTGGGCAACCGTTTGTCGGCAACGTTCAAGAAATGCCGGATCAACATCACAAGCAATTACCTTGCCGAAGGACCTCGAGAAAGCCGCGGTCATGCGCCCGATGCCCGAACCGAGTTCGAGAATTGTCTGCGACGCAGCGGCCTCGGCATCAATCCCAAACCTCGCCATATACAAAGCCACTTCGGAATCACCGCTTGCAACAAACTGATCAAGCGTCAGTGCAGAACCAACTTCGTTGTTGAAGACCCAACCGGTGTCACGAACAACTTCGTCACCTGTAACTTTGGCTTCACTCACACTTCCAGCGGTACGCCATGGAACAAGGTGGCTGCGGCGGGGCTTTTTCGGTGCGTCAGCCATGGGTTCGATGTCTATTTGCGTTCCGGAAGTGGTGCGCTGTAGGCCGATCCACTGTCAAGACCGAAAGCTGTGTGAAGGGCTCGCACGGCTTTTTCTAAATCGGTTGCTGCAATCACGACTGAAATCCGAATGGTGCTGGTGGAGATCATTTGAATATTCACATCATTCTCGGCGAGAACACGGAACATCTTTGCTGCCACTCCCGGACTGGTCTTCATACCGGCACCAACCAAAGAAACTTTTGCAATGTTGTCGTCGTGCGTGACACCTTCGGCGCCAATCTGCTTGGCCACATCGGCAACAATCTTCTCTGCAACTTTCATGTCGGCTTTTGGAACCGTGAACGAAACATCAGTAGTTCCCTTTACAGACACGTTCTGCACAATCATGTCGACGTTGACATTTGAAGCTGCGAGCGGCTCAAACAGGGCCGCGGACACACCGGGCTTATCAGGCACCGCCTGCACCGTGACTTTTGATTCGCTGGCGTCATGAACGACACCCGCAACGATTGGATCTTCCACTCCATCACCTTTCCGCGCGGTATCTCCGGTTACCCAGGTGCCGTGCTCCCACGTAAAGCTCGAGCGCACATGTATAGGCACATTGTGGTTTCGAGCAAACTCCACTGAACGCAAAGCAAGCACCTTGGAGCCGGCGCCTGCCATTTCCAACATTTCTTCGAACTGAATATGACCGAGTTTGCGAGCTTGAGGCACGAGTCGTGGATCAGCGGAAAACACACCGGTCACGTCGGTATAGATCTCACAGCTGTCCGCACCTAGAGCCGCGGCAACCGCAACCGCTGTTGTGTCACTACCGCCACGACCAAGTGTTGTGATCTCGCTCTCGGTACTCACACCTTGAAATCCAGCCACAACGCACACGCGACCTTCATCCAGCGCAGCACGAACACGATCACCTTTGACTTCAAGGATCTTCGCTTTTGTGTGAACCGTGTCGGTGATGATCCCAACCTGACTACCGGTGAAGGACTTTGCCTCCACCCCTAGATCGGCAAGTGCCATGCACAACAGCGCCATCGAAATGCGTTCGCCGGTTGTTAGGAGCATGTCCATTTCGCGACCCGGGTGGGTCTTGGAAACCTGGTTAGCAAGATTGATGAGGTTGTCAGTGCTTTTGCCCATCGCTGACACCACTGCAACAACCTGATTCCCGTGGCTCTTTGTATACGCGATGTGTTCAGCGACAGCCCGAATGCGCTCAGGATCGGCAACCGAGGTGCCTCCATATTTTTGAACAATAAGCGCCATAACCACTTCAAAGTTAGTGGTTGGACCCCTCGCCGACCTGTGCTGTATTCCTGACACGCACTATCCTTCTCCCCTTGTGGGTACCGCAAAGAGAGAACGCCAGAAGCAAAACCGTGCCGAGCGTCGCGTCGTTGACGCCCGCCGATACCGAACATCCTTGATTAGGCGCCGGATACTGAAGTGGGGCGGAATCATCGCCGCAATCATCCTTGGTGCTTTACTTCTCGTGACCTTTACTGATGATGACGAGCCAGCTGCAACCAGCACAACCACTACTGAAGCGCCACCACCGACTACAGCCCCAGGTGCCACGCTCACTGGTGAGACCCCTTGCCCTGCTGCTGATGGCACTGCCGAACGCACGATTGAATTTGAAAAAGCACCAACACTTTGCATAGATCCGACAAAAACTTACACAGCAACTTTTGAAACTAGTGAAGGCACCATCGTTGCCGAGCTTGATGCCGAAACTGTTCCCAACACTGTGAATAACTTTGTTGTCTTGTCGCGTTACAAGTACTACGACACTTCACTCTTGTTCAGAACCGATCCTTCCATTGACATCATCCAAGGTGGTGGTGAAACAAATGCCGACAATCCTGGTTACACGATCAAAGATGAGGGTGGAAAGTTCACCTATAAAGAAGGTGACCTAGTGATGGCACGTACTGCTGCGCCAGACAGTGCAGGTGGTCAGTTCTTCTTCGCAACTGGCCCCAATGTTTCGGTGCTCGATGGCCAGGGCACTTATGTCGTTTTCGGTCGTGTTACTGAAGGTCTTGATGTTCTTAAAAGTGTGATGGATCTGCATGTCGATTTGAACAACGGTCTTGGTGGCGCGCCGAGTCGCCCTGTCACTGTTGTATCGGTGACCATCACCGAATCCTGATCAGACGACGAAAGCAGTGCGCAGTGTTGTTAGCTCAGCGTCTGTAACCCCAAGCGACTTCAAATAACCATTCATTGATCCATTTTTCTGGATGATGTCACTCAGGACAATGTGCATCGCTCGTGGATCAGCGGCCAGCATCACTGGT
>JBIIRE010000073.1:0-8048 GCA_044341655.1 Ilumatobacteraceae bacterium
GCAAACGACCCTTACGCGCCCACATCGAATCCTGCAGGTACGTAGTGCCGGTCTTAGGAAGACCAATATGAAAAAAGAGACGATTAGTCACGCATCAAACACTGTGACAGTTTTTGGCTTCAGGATTTCAAGAGTAGTCGTCGAAATCGGCGCTTTAGGCCATTCAACACGGTTTTCGTACCGCCCCGAACTGAACGTAGGCGCCGATTCTCATCCAAAGCGGTTTCCAACTTAATTTCACGTTCACGTAGTTCCCGCCGCCCGGCCTGGCTCTCAGTAACCATTGCGATCCGAAACGCATCCCGCTCACGCATTAAACCCAGCGCTCCGACAAGCGCGGCATGCAGTACCCGCCAGTCTTCTGGTTGATTGTGATCGGGCACATCAAGTATCGATGAACGCATCTCGCTTAGATCACCAACAATGTGGTAACCATTTCTCTCGATAGCGGCCATGATCAACTGCGATTGCTCAACAAACCATGGCTGGAAATCGATTGGACAGCCAATCGGCTCATCGGGAAATTGCACCAAACTTCCCATCGCCAAGTTTCGAACTACGCCATCGCGTCGCAACTGACTGTTCGAACTTGATCCCATTGTGCTTTTCGAAAGTATCTTTCGAATTAGTTCGGTAGATGCAACTCCCAAAGTTGGGTTACGAGAAACTGATAATCCGGGAAACTTCTGTGAATCGATATTCGTCACACTGCAAAATCGCCGCCACAGCTCATCGGGTGCCGCGCCACGACCCGGAGCTACAACTATGTGCACATTCCGGGGAGGAAGATTCGGGCTCCACCGGCGTGCGATTCGCTCCGTGTTATGACTACGCCAAAATGGTTTCTTTTCACGATCTTCCATTGCTGAAGCAAGAAACTCTTCGTAGCTAACCGGGTTTCCATTCTTCACACCTTGTTGCCAAGCAGAGGGCACCTGTAACAGCAACTTGCGTGCCGTGATAATCACATGGATCTCGTCGCAATTCAGTTGCGAGAAAAACTCCGCCACCTTTTCCCGAGTTGCATGTAGGAAGAACTCACTTGAGACAATTACATCGCCTTCCCATTTGTTAATTGCAGCAATCAATTGCTGCAAGGCTCCCGTTCGGGTCCCGAGATCCAGTTCGCGATCACCCATCTCAATTGCCGCCGCCCAGTGCCATAGTGGACCCTTAAGCGGCACCAAGATTCCTTCTGAACTCAGACCAGACTTATGACTCCAAAGCGTGTCCTGCAGGTAAGTGGTCCCTGATTTGGGTGTGCCTACATGCATGAAAAGACGGCGCGCCATTACTGCTCTGCCCGAGTTCTAGTTAATGCGGATCGAATTCTCCTCGGAAGAGCTTTACGAACCGCGTAAGCGCCACCACGTATCGATCCGAGAATCAGATTTTCACTCTCGACGCGTCTTGTTTCTTCATCGACAGAATGGATCTGTCTGTTTATTCTCTCAAGTTCGTCTTTGAGGCGTTTTTCGTATTCGGCGCGTTCTTCAATAAGACCAATAATTCCAGTAATCCCCGCATCAACCACCTGAGCCGCAGTCGGAGTCACATGATCCGGCAACTGCTCCGCCCGAGAAATCAACGAATCAAGATCACCAACCACATCAAAATTGTGTCGCTTGATGTAATCAACATAACCAACCGATTTTTCAATAAACCAATCCCTATGAGCTGCCTGCAACCCAATCGGAATGTCCTCATGCTGAGCAATGATCTTTTGAGCCAAAAGAATCTTGATCAACGGATGACGAAACTCCGGCGTGATCGGCGGACCATCACCAACAAACTCAGGGATCTGCCTAATGAATTCAGTTCCAGCAACACCCATCGAAGTATTCGTTGGCCGCTCCACACCACCAAACACATCCGGATCAACACCCAAAACAGAACAAAAACGTCGCCACAACTCATCAGGAGCCGCCCCCGAACCAGGAACAGTAATCACATGCACACGCTCAGGTGGCACCCCACGACACCAACGCTCCGCAATCCCAGGAATATCCTGCATCTGCCAAAAAAACGTGCCCGGATCATCACGAACCAAATCATCCACATACCTGCCGTAATCAAACCGATAACCATTCTTCACAGTCTCTTGCCAATCAGCAGGAACCTGACGCGCAAGATCACGAGCAGTAATAACAATGTGCAACTCGGCTACCTGCAAACGCGCAAAAAGAGCATCAACCTGTTCCGCAGAAGCCATCGTGAACAGCTCATGCGAAACAATCGCATCACCCTCCCACTCATTAAGACGCGCCACAAGCCGATCCAACACACCAGCAAACTGCTCCAAATGCGCCGGCAACACACCCCGCATCTCCAACGCAGCCGCATAATGCATATAGCCACTACGCAAAGGCAACAAAAAACCCTCACGACGCAAACGACCCTTACGCGCCCACATCGAATCCTGCAGGTACGTAGTGCCGGTCTTAGGAAGACCAATATGAAAAAAGAGACGATTAGTCACGCATCAAACAAGTTCGTGTTTATGATCCTCAAACCAATCCCGCGCGATGGCGAGAATTTCAGGCTCCGTCAATGCTGGCAGATTCGTATCGATTGCCCCAACAACCTTTCTCGCAGTTGGGGCATGATGGCGCTCAAGATGCTGAATGAGCCTCACCATGGTGTTGGATTTGCCTTTCCCATTACCCACAACCAGCACATCAGCGGCTGGGGCGATTGCCGACGAAATCTGCTCTAGATACTCGCGCTCCCCATGGTTGGAGTTGTGTCCGTGATTGGCCTGCGCTTCACGAACGTGTCGATGCGCTTCGTCGTGTTTTGGGCGTGTGATGATTTCTGGGGCGGTGCCTCGAGAGGCATCCGAGAGCCAAATTCGTGTTTCGTCACGAGTGATTGCAACAACTACGAACTTTCCATTCAGATCCGTCAACATCTCTGACCCCTTTTCAATTCACTTCGCCTTTCACCCTAGGTCCACAGCACTAAGGTCATGGATCGAGGAAAGGAACTTGGTGAGCGATTACAAATCTCCCGAAACGCGGATCCTCCCGGATATTACTGATGAATCTCGGGCGTTCTGGACTGGTGGTGAGCGCGGTGAACTATTGATCTACAAATGTCTCGATTGCCAGGGATTAATTCATCCACCAGCGCCGGCTTGCTACCACTGCCAAAGCATCAACGTTGCACCCCGACCAGTATCCGGTAGGGCAACCGTTGCTGCCAAGACCATCAATGTGCATTCATTTAACCCCGCTATGCCGTCGCCATTTTCTGTCGCGATCGTTGAACTTGAAGAGGACTCTTCAACGCGATTGACCACAAATGTGATCGGTTGCCCACCAGAATCTGTGCACATTGGCATGAAAGTTCAAGTCGAGTTTGAACATTATGAAGATGTTTGGGTTCCGGTTTTTCGGCCGGTGGCATCATGAGCGGCGACCTTCAGGGCCGGGCAGTCATTACCGGCATCGGACAATCTCAAACGGGACGTCGATTGGGTAGAACAGGCTTTGACCTGACCATTGAGGCTTGCAAGAAAGCAATCGCCGATGCGGGTCTCAGCGTGGAAGACATTGACGGCGTTGCTTCATACCCGGGCCCAGGTCTCGGCGCGACGGGAATGTCGGGCGCCAGCACTACGCAACTCCATGCCGCTCTTGGAATCAAAGCAAAGTGGTATCTCGGCGCAAGTGAAGTTGCGGGTCAACTCGGACCACTCATGGAAGCATGCATGGCAGTTTCACTGGGATTCGCCAACCATGTGGTCTGTTTCCGATCGGTTTGGGAGTCAACTGCCCAAGGATCCGGTGGTTTTGGTGGCTCGTTCCGCGGCCCATACCGAGCAAGTGGATTCATGGAATGGACAGCTCCATACGGCGCCATTTCAGCTGCCAACTGGATCGCGATGCTTTGTGATGCCTACATGCATCGAAACGGCATGACCCGAGAGCAACTTGCAATGATTGCACTCAACGCACGCCGTAACGCGGGGCTCAACCCGGCGGGTATATACCGCGATCCGCTAACGCTTGACGATTACATGTCGGCGCGCATCATTAGCACGCCATTTTGTCTTTACGACTGTGACATTCCCGCCGACGGCGCGATTGCCATCATCGTGTCGCGGCGTGATGCATCCAAAGGTCTCCCCCGCACGCCAATCAAAGTTGAGGCATTTGGTGGCGGTCTATATGAGAGGTTCACCTGGGATCAACGTGCCGATCTGACCACGATGGCGGCCCATGATGCGGCTGCATCAATGTGGGAGAACACGAAAATCAAACCAACCGATGTTGATGTGGCGGAACTGTACGACGGATTCAGTTACTTGACCATTCAGTGGATTGAAGCTCTCGGTTTCTGCCCGCAGGGTGAGGTTGGAAAGTTCATTGAAGGTGGCCAGCGCATTTCGCTCGAAGGTCAACTCCCTGTCAACACTCACGGAGGCCAACTATCGGCGGGTCGCTTGCATGGTTATGGATTCATTCATGAAGCCTGTACCCAGCTCTGGCGCGAAGGCGGCGAACGCCAAGCTAAAAACGACGTCAACATTGCGGTGGCTGCTGCGGGCGGAGGCCCAATTGCAGGCTGCGTCCTGCTGTCGATCTGAGCCCAGGAGCACTACATGAGGCGAATTCAATTTGGTTCGTGGGTTTTCTTTGAACTCTCCGATCCAGACTCCCACATCCCCTTCAACTCATGGCATCAGTTGGAATACCTCCCCACCGTGAAGACAATCGAATCTGTTTCCTCTTCAGCGATGTGGGTAGTTAGTCCTGACTGCCGGGACTATTCATTGATCCGCGACTCAAAGTTCGCCGATGTTCAATACATCTGGGGTGTGCTTATTGATGATGATGCCGACTCGTTCGAAAGCGATCTTGAACGCATTGATGCGAACAGTCTCGACCAGATTCGGTTGAAGCTCAGCGTGACTGAGCGCCTTCGGATGATCGGGCGTCACTGCGAATCTTCGGCCTCGACACGAACTCAGATTTCAGACAAAGCGATCAGTTATCGACCCCACCTCGGCATATTCGTTGTCGTAGAAGCGGGTGCACCAACGCATGAACCCCTGATTGGACTACCTGGGGTTGCAGGCAGTTCACAATTTGGTCCGAACGAGGTCGGCAGTGAGCAGCCCGAGTTTGTAACGGTCTATTGGCTGGACGATGACCCCGTGGATATCGCCCTTGCGTTAATCACAGCACTACGCGATCAGGGAGAAGCCACACGAAATGTCGTTTACGCAACGACCGCAGAAACGATTTACCCATGGGAATGGGACTGGTTCGAATAGAGCCGTTTTAGAGCCGAATCCACCATTGGCTCCGCTCGAAGCGAATGAAGATGAACGGTTATGTGGGTCATAAACCCATGCAAAATAACGTTTTGGTCGGAAATCCACCACTTATGCTCTTGTGCAATTTAGGTTACTGATTTGCAGGTTCGTCCTGCAGAAAGGGGTGGTACGTATGTACACATTAGGAGCATTCCTGTTATTGGCAGCCCTGCTCGGAGCGGTGACCGCGGTCGTCGATTCGGTGCTTGGCCTACTCAAAGTTGATGCAGTCATCAAGAAGATCCCTGTAGTTGGGGCGCACTGGGGGCTCGCTGTTGCGATCCTCATGGTGTGGCTACTCGGCGAGCGCGGCATGGGTTATCCCGCCGACGGCTGGGGCGTCACAATGGATGACACTTGGCTGAACATCGTCGCTAACGGCGCGATGGTTTATGCCGCTGTTCCGCTCAAGGATGCAGTGATCAGCATGGTGAACAAAGGTCTTCGCGCCTAGTTACCAGCACATCTAGTGAGAGCCCGTCGGTGCAAGCCGGCGGGCTCTTTCATTTACTGGAGGCGGCGCCGGGAATCGAACCCGGGTACAGGGCTTTGCAGGCCCTTGCCTGAACCACTCGGCCACGCCGCCATGCCTCTTTCAAGGCAGAGATCACCCTAGCCCACGCACCCCGTTGAGCCATTGGGCGAAATGGACACGTAGCCCCAATAGAGTGCAGTGCATGTTTCGACGCCTTGCATTGCCCGTAGTCATTTCCGCAGCTGTGATCTTTTCGGCTTGTTCGGAGTCCGAAGGTTCTAAGGACTCAAGTGAGTCCACGAACTCCTCGGCAGTCGCTCCTGAGACACCACTTGATGTCGAATACATCGAAGCAGGGCCCGAGAACGTGGGCGTGACCACACTCGCCTTACCTAATGGTGATGGCGTTGAGGTTTGGTACCCCACCGATGTGGTCGCTACCGGGCAAGTGTCGTACGACGTACGTGATTTCGTACCCGAATCTCTGAAGGCGCTGTTAACCGCAGAAATTCCCGCGAGCTATTCAATCGATGCCACTCGTGATGCCGATGTTAAGGCTGGCAAATACCCAGTGGTTCTGTTCTCGCATGGGTTCTCGGGGATGCGTTTGCAGTCAAGCTTTCTCACATCACATCTCGCATCATGGGGCATGATCGTTATCTCCCCTGATCATGCGGTGCGCGACCTGAAACACGCATTTGTGGGTCAAACAGGTGACCCCAAGCAAGCAGTAACCGACCTCTTTGACGCCCTCGCAGCCACCGCTGCAGACGCGCGATTTACCGATGTGATGGACCAAACCCAGATCGCAACTCTGGGTCACTCAGCTGGTGGTGGTACTGCCCTGATGGCAGCTGCCGATGATCGCATCATCGGATACGTCTCGATGGCATCTGGAAGCCTCGGTGGAAGTGACGCCGCTGCGCCCGCAATGCCAGCCAAGCCGTCGTTCTTCATCGCAGGCACGCTGGACGAAGTTGTATCCCCCACTGAGGTCACGCAGGTGGCGTTTGAAAAAGCGCCATCGCCATCCATTTACTGGCTGGTTGACGGTGTTGGCCACAACGGCTTTGACGACTTCTGCACCTTTGGTGATGGCAAGGGAATCATTGGAGTAGCTGAGGCTTCGGGCCTCGGGCCAATTCTCGATACCCAGCCACAATTCCGCAAGCTCGGATCCGATGGATGTCTGCCACCGGCAGTTTCCAGCGAGATTGGTTTCCCGATCATTCGCCAAGCCGTCACCGCGTGGCTCGTTGACCTCTTTGCTGATTCGCTTGACGCAACCCGCCTGCTCGAGGTGGAGCCGGGTCAGTACGGCGCAGAAGTAACTATCACGGCTAAGTGATCTAGCCGCGGCGCGTGGCGTGGAAGATCGTGCGCGTGCCGCCGTCCAGCAATTTGCTTGATCGCACGTCAAAGCGTGCCTTCAACAAATTTTCAAAAACGGCCAATGTGTAGTCCGCGTGTATGCCGTCACGCTTATTGCGAAGTAGACGCTGCACCATCGGGTCATCATCGTGTGGAAATTCAATGACTAACTCAGGCGTGAGTTCAGCCAACATGTCGATCTGCGAACCAAGCGGAACATTGTGTGTAATCGCCATGTGGTGAATCACAGCTAGGTATAGGACCACTTCGGGACTGCCGCGACCAAAGAAACCCGGGCGTTCCATTCCGCGCCAGCCAACACCGCCACCGGAATCAGCAAGGTCGATGTAGAGCGGCGAAATCTTGGTGTTCTTCTCGCTCTTCAATGATTGATACAAACGATCAACTACTAGTGGATCAGCATCTGCTGCCACCACCGAATCGGCATGAGCTGAAGCAATGTGAGAGAACCGGCCATCGTTGCAACCAAGATCCCAAACTTGTGACCGATGCTGAATGGCAACCGCATCGCGTACGAAGCGTTCCTTCTCGTCAAGGCTCGACTCCACATAGTGCCCGCGCTCGGAGTATTCACTCCAGGTCGACCGTTTGTCATTCAGGGACATCTTTTTGATGGTCTTTGATAGCTTCTCCATCGTGGCGATGAGAATTTTTGGATTCATTCCAGCAGCAGAAGCCTCTTTGCGTATCTCTACATCACTGTTTGCAAACCTTTGTTGCGCCATTGCGTGAAACACGACGTTTGTGAGACGGCCACGCCGTGGAGCCCAAGGTTTGCCAGCCCCGAGCAGCTTGCGCATGGCTACAGGATCGATGCCATTTACTGAACCACGCAAAAGCGGCTGGAATCCGACTCCG
>JBIIRE010000074.1:0-8004 GCA_044341655.1 Ilumatobacteraceae bacterium
CGATAGGCATCAAGAACGGCTTATCAAGATCACGCTTCGGCTCTGGGATTGACTCATCACAAGCAGTCATCAACTCCATGATCTTGTCCTGCCAACCAGCATCACCCTCAAGCGCCTTAAGTGCAGACACCTTCACAACAGGCGCATCATCACCAGGGAACTCATACTCATTCAACAACTCACGAACCTCAAGCTCAACAAGCTCAAGAAGTTCCGGATCATCCACCATGTCGGACTTATTCAAAGCCACAACAATGTAAGGAACACCAACCTGACGAGCAAGAAGCACATGCTCACGGGTCTGTGGCATCGGACCATCAGTAGCAGCAACCACCAAAATCGCGCCATCAACCTGCGCAGCACCAGTAATCATGTTCTTGATGTAGTCAGCATGACCCGGCATATCAACGTGTGCATAGTGACGCTTCTCGGTCTCATATTCAATATGAGCAATCGAAATCGTGATACCACGAGCCTTCTCCTCAGGAGCCTTATCAATCTGATCAAACGGCGTGTAATCAGCCAACCCACGATCCGCCAACGTCTTGGAAATCGCAGCAGTCAACGTCGTCTTACCATGGTCAATATGACCCATCGTGCCGATATTCACATGCGGCTTAGTGCGCTCAAACTTTGCCTTGCTCATTGGGAGTTCTTCTCCTAGTGCTTTCTTGTTGTTAATGACTTCGTAGCGGTGATCGGGATCGAACCGATGACCTTCCGATTATGAGCCGGATGCTCTGACCAACTGAGCTACACCGCCAGGGTTGTAGGGTCTGGTCACCACGTGACGGGATTGCTCCTGCCAAATGGCGGAGCCCTCTGTGGGAATCGAACCCACGACCTTTTCCTTACCATGGAAACGCTCTGCCGACTGAGCTAAGAGGGCGCGCACCTATAGAGGTCCTATAGGGACAAGGGTCAAGCCTAGCCAGTGAGGGCCTCTAACTTCTAGGCCGACAAAAAGAGCCAAGGGCTAGTTTTGAGCCATGCCCGCAATTGCCCTCCGGCCAGCCACTGCCGCCGACGCCCCTGCAATTGCTGAGATCTATAACTACGAGGTTGAAAACACCGTTGTAACTATGGACCTCGTGCCCCGTTCGGTGGAGGAACAACAGAGTTACATCCTCACCCGCACCGGGGCATTTGCCACGATTGTGGCCTGTGATTCAGAAACCGGCGAGGTCATCGGCTGGGGAGCCCTCTCCCCTTACAAGGACCGACCCGCCTACAACACCTCGGTTGAGGACTCCATCTATATAAGGCGTGACCGCACCGGACAGGGAATCGGCAAAGTACTTCTCAGTCACCTGCTCGACACCGCTCGCAGCCACGGATTTCACTCGGTGCTTGCACGCATTGAAGCCACTACAGAAGCGAGCCTCGCACTCCACACCAAGCTCGGCTTTGAAACCGTGGGAGTGGAGCGCGAGGTCGCTCGTAAGTTTGGACGCTGGATCGACGTTGTGTTGATGCAGCTGATTTTGTAATTAGCTCTTAGAGCGCGTCGGGTCCGCGCTCGCCGGTGCGGATACGAACCACCTGGTCGACCGAGGTCACCCAGATCTTTCCGTCGCCGATCTTGCCGGTGCTGACCGCTGATGCGAGTGCAGAGACAACGGTGTCTACTGCTTCGTCATCGACCAACAGTTCGAGTTTCACCTTGGGGATGAAATCAATCCGATACTCGGCTCCGCGATATGTCTCAGTGTGACCACCTTGGCGACCGAAGCCACGCACTTCACTTACTGTGATGCCTTTGGCGCCAGCTGCCACGACTGCTTCTTTCGCGTCGTCGAGCTTGAACGGTTTGATGACTGCCGTTATGAGTTTCATGTTTATTTCCCTTTACGAGTGGTCGACTCAGTGGTACGCGGTTTCTGCGTGCTCGGTCACGTCGAGGCCCTCGGCCTCAGCTTGATCGCTCACACGGATTCCAATTGTCTTCTTAAGGCCAAGCATCAGTACACCAGTAATGATGAACGACCACACGATTGCAGCGAGGTTTGCAAGTGCTTGTTCACCGAGCAATCCCCAGCCACCGTCATAGAAAATTCCAGCGTGGAATTCACCAGCGAAGAATTCTGGATTGGCGAAAAAGCCAATTGTCAGCGAGCCTACGAGACCACCAACAAAGTGAACTCCAACAACATCGAGTGCATCGTCAAAGCCGAGCTTGAACTTGATGCGCACGGCATAACAGCACACAACGCCAGCGATAATGCCGATGAAGATCGGTGCCATGCCTGACACGTATCCAGCAGCCGGTGTTACCGCCACCAAGCCAGCCACGATGCCTGATGCAGCGCCGAGCGTGGTCGGATGACCATCGCGCAACCACTCGACCACGATCCATGCCAAGCCAGCAGCAGCAGCTGCGAGGAAGGTGTTCATGAATGCCTGTGCAGCCTGGCCGTTTGCGGCAAGAGCGGAGCCGGCGTTGAAACCGAACCAGCCGAACCAAAGAATGCCGGTGCCAATGATCACGAGTGGCATCGAGTGAGGCGGCATTGCCTCACGTGGCCAGCCCTTGCGCTTACCGAGCACCAACACTGCAGCTAGTGCTGCAATACCAGCGTTCACGTGAATCGCGGTTCCACCAGCGAAGTCGAGCGAACCACGGTCGCCGAGCCATCCGCCATAAACCCACTTGAAGACAGGCACATAGACCAAAAGCGACCACAGTGGAACGAAAATCGCCCATGCGGAGAACTTCATACGGTCAGCCACGGCTCCCGAGATCAGTGCTGGCGTGATCGCTGCGAACATTCCGAGGAATGCGATCGTTGCGATTTGTCCACCACCGTCTTCGATGCCGATGTCTTTCAAGAATGCGAAATCGAAGTTGCCGATCCAATCATTGCTTCCGGAAGCCAGCGAGAAACCGACCACCACCCACACGATCGGCACGACGAGCGCGCAATAGAGATTCATCATCAGCATGTTCAGTACATGACGACTCCGGTCCATGCCGCCGTAAAACAGCGCCAGGCCAGGAATCATGAAAAGTACGAGTGCCGCTGATATCAGCACCCATGCAAGGCTTCCTGAATCCACGTTTACCCCTTTTTGAATACGTCCACGAAGGACAACTAATAATCAAAAAGAGTCAACACGACCAGTGTTTCCAGATCGTTTCCAACATGCGAACTGCCCGTGAAACCCCCGGGGAACGCAAAACGGCTGGTCATTACGACCAGCCGTCTCGTCTCGTGTGGGCCGGGAAGGATTTGAACCTACGAAGGCTACGCCGGCAGATTTACAGTCTGCTCCCTTTGGCCGCTTGGGTACCGACCCGAGATCTCCAACGCTAGCCCGAGCACCCGCCTGAGTGGAATCCCGATTCATGGGCCCGCAACTATCCTGTCCGCATGCCAAGTTTTGATGTTATTTCCGAGGTTGATCGCCAAGAACTGCGCAACGCAGTAGACCAAGCCCAGCGCGAATTGGATAACCGGTTCGACTTCAAGAACACCGATTCCTCGATTGAACAAAAAGAGCTCGTGCTCACTTTGCGCACCTCAAGCGAGGACCGCCTGCGAGCGCTGAAAGTGCTACTCGAAGAAAAGTTCGTGAAGCGTGGTCTGTCTTTGAAGGGCATCGAGTGGGGCAAGGTCGAGCAAGCCACCGGTGAATCAGTGCGCCAAGTTGTGACCGTGCAAGTGGGAATTAGCTCTGACAAAGCGCGCGAGATCAACAAGTTGATCAAAGAAAAAGGCCCGAAGGGAATCAGCAGCCAGACCCAAGGTGATCAAGTACGCGTAACAGGCAAGAAGCGCGACGACCTTCAGGAGGTCATCGCGCTTCTTAAATCTCAGGACCTCGGGGTCCCGCTTCAGTTCGAAAACTTCCGCGACTGAGTCGCCTCAGCCGCCGACTTCGGTCTTCTTCGCATTCAGCACTGGTGGTGCTGTGCGCCAGTCTTGAACTCCTTCGTCGAAATCCGAAACAGCAACCCAACGCTGACCACCGGATTTGATTGCCCAGTGTGAGTGGTTGAGTTCGTGAATCGTGAAGCACGCATTCAACGCGTTCGTGAATCCCATGTTGTCTTGGCTCTGGTTCACTGCTTCCTTAACAAGCAATGCTGCTTGAGTTGGCAGTGTCGCAATGCGACGAGCGAAGTCCAGGGTCTTCTCTGAGAGTTGATCTTGCGGGAACACTTTGCTGACCATGCCCATTGCATAGGCCTCGTCTACGCCGAGTGCATCACCAGTGAGCAACAGCTCCTTGGCCTTGCGCGGACCGAACTCCCATGGGTGAGCGAAGTATTCAACGCCCATCATGCCCAAACGGGTGGCAACCACGTCTGCAAACTGAGTGTCTTCAGCAGCAACAATCAAGTCGCACGCCCACATGAGCATCAGACCAGCAGCAAAGACCGGACCATGAACCTGGGCGATGGTGATCTTGCGCAGGTTGCGCCAACGCAGTGTGTTCTGGAAGTAGTAGTGCCATTCCTGCAACGTGAGATTCTCGTTCCCGTCACGGGTACCACCGTTAATGTTGCGTGAGAAGTGCGGGGTTGGTCCGCTGAACTCCTCCATCGCAACCTTCGATCCCATGTCGTGGCCAGATGAAAACATCTTGCCGTTGCCACCGAGAATCACCACGCGCACCTGATCATCAGCTTCTGCTGCAAGAAACGCGTCGTTCAATTCAACGAGTAGTCCACGGTTCTGAGCGTTACGTGCTTCAGGGCGATTGAGCATGATGCGAGCGATCTTGCCCTCATCCAGCAATTCATAGGTGATGAACTTGTAGTCAGCCATTGTGTTCCTCTTTCGTGTTTAGTTCTTGATTAGTTCTTCGGGCCTGTGGCTCCACCACCGCTACGGCGAACGTCGCGGTAAGGAACATCAACGTCACCGGCCCACTCACGAGGCATGCCGAGTACGCGCTCACTGATGATGTTGCGCTGAATCTCATTGCTGCCTCCACCGAGCGCGATGCCCTGACGTGTGAGAGTGCGGTTGCCAAGATCACGTGCTTCGCCGCGATTGTCGCCACCGACAACAACTGCCGAACCACCAATATCAACGGTGGCCTGAGCGTGCTTCTCTGATGTGATTGCATGAGCAAGCTTCAACAGTGAGCCCGACGACGGGTTCATTATTCCCTTGCCGATGGCGCGGGTAACGCGGTCCGACATGATGTGGTGCGCATGGGCTGTTGCGTGATAGTCAGCAACTGCTTGACGTGTCATCGGATCATCTGCCTGACCCAAACTGCGGGCCAACTTGAGAATTGAGTAGTCGGTTCCAGCTGACTCACGATTCATTCCAGCGCCCACGGTGAACTGTGAACCACCACCAAGTGAGATGCGCTCTTGCAACAACAGCGACGAGGCAACGGTCCAACCTTCATCGACTTCGCCAACAACGTCGTCGATTGATACGACAACGTCAGTGAAGAACTCTTGGCAGAACTCGGCCGAACCGTAGGTCATGCGGATTGGCTCAATCTGAATTCCGGGCTGGTGAATCTTCACGATGAACATCGTGAGACCACGGTGCTTCGGCACATCCCAGTTTGTGCGTGCAAGAACCATGCAGTAGTCGCTGATTTCAGCAAACGAGCTCCAGATCTTTGATCCATTGATCACGAATGTGTCGCCATCGCGATCGGCGCGAGTGAGCACACCTGCAAGGTCGGAACCACCCGATGGCTCAGAGAGGAACTGCACCCACTGGTGCTCACCCGAGAGAATCTTTGGCACGAACTTCAACTTCTGCTCGTGTGAACCGAAAGCCACAAGGGTTGCCCCGAGAATGCCGAAGGTAGGCACGTTCAGTGACAGTGGAAGTTCGTAATCAACTGCTTCATCGTTGAATGCACGCAAGTGATCCATCGACAAGCCGAGCCCGCCGTATTCCTTTGGCCAGCAAATTCCGGCGAAACCGCCCTCCCACAGCTTGCCCTGCAACTCGCGACAACGCTGGAAATGCGGGCCTGCTGGATCCTCGGCGCGGCGCACCGGCGCATCCTTTGCCAAGGGCATGTTGTCCTTCAGCCAAACGCGTGCGCGCTGACGGAATGTTTCAACGGGTTCCATTACATCTGACATCTCAGCCAACCTTTACTTGATCGAGAATCTTTGCCAATTTTTCGCGGTGGTCCGCAACCGAACCATACAGACTTCTGTTCAAAGTCACACGCCTTAGATACATGTGGACATCGTGTTCCCAAGTAACGCCGATACCACCATTCATCTGTACACAGTCCTGAACCATCTCAGTTGCCCAGCCACCGACATACGACTTCGCTGAGTGCACCAACTCTGGGCCTTCATGATCGCCCGAGCCGAGCGCGCGGCCTGCAGCAGTGGTGATTGCCATTGATCCCTCAAGGCGCATCTTCCAGTCTGCTGCGCGGTGCTTCAGGGCTTGATACGAAGCAAGTGGACGACCAAAGAGATAGCGATCACCGAGATATTCGAGAGTGAATTCGAATGCCCGCTCCATCGCGCCACACATCTCTGCACACTGCAGCAATGTTGCGGTGAGCAATTGCATCTCAATGTCTTGTGCGGCTGTTGCCTCACCCACGCGTGCTGAAGTTGGAACCTTCACATTTGCGAGTTTCACGGAAGAGAAGCGCTTCACCATGTCAATTGCATCAACTTGCGTGATGGTCACACCTGCGGTGTTTGTTGGAACGATGAACTGTGCAGCTTCGCCATCAACGAGGGCGGATACGAGAAGAGTGTCTGCTTGTGCACCGGCTTCAACATCAACCTTGTCGCCATTGATCACGTAGGAGTCACCGTCTTTTTTGGCGGTGGTTTTCATGCGTGCAACATCCCAACGCATACCGAGTTCATTGTGCGCCCAGGTTGCGATGCTTGAACCGTCGAGAAGACCGGGGATTACGCTCGCGCGCAATTCTGCAGAACCGCTGCGTGAAACGGTTGCGGCAACAACGTTCACTGGAATGATTGGTCCAGGAGAAACAAGGCGACCCATTTCTTCAGCAACGATCATCAAGTCGGCTATGCCGTTGCCGCTGATTGATCCACCGCCATCGGCTTCGGAAATCAACAACGTGGTCCAACCAAGTTCGGCACCTGAGCGCCAATACTTCGCATCAAAGCCACGCTCTTCAAGATGCTGTTGGCGCACCGTGGTTAGCGGGCACTCACTCTCCAAGAACTTGCGAGTCGTATCGCGGAAAAGTTCCTGGTCTTCTGAAAGTTCAATATCCAATGTCATTCCTCGCTTGCGTCGCGAACTGAGAGATCAGAGTGATGTGAGTGTGTTGTGCAGATTTCGGAAACACCTTGCTTCGCACATCTCCTCACGTTCACCACAACCCCCCAATTGCGATATGAACAATTGAGCCAAAGTTAGTAGAAGACAACGAAATTATGAATTCGGCGGGAAGGGCCCTCGACACGGGTGACTAGATTTCCTTTTCATGGAAATCACTCGTCGAGAACCATTCGGTAGTAGCCCTACCGTCGGGTCACGAGGGTCTTCCACATACCGCCGCATCCTCGAAGCCTCACTTGAGGTCTTCGCCAAGCACGGCTACGACGGAGCACAAGTTGAGCTGATAACTGAAGCCGCCGGCTGCTCACGACCCGCGTTCTATCAATACTTTTCCAGCAAGAGCGACGTGTATTGGCGGCTTGCTGGCGAGTTGTCAGACGCGATGATCAGACTCTCCAAGCAAATGGGGGCTTCAACTCCCAATGCTGCGGGTGTAGAGCAACTTGTCCAATGGTTTGAAGGCATTTTTGAGATTTACGACTCGTATCAGCCGATGTTTTCTGCCTACAGCATTGCTGCCCGTGAAGGAAGTGAGCGCATCGCCGCATCACGGATTGTGAGCATGAGAATCGGCAAACGCTTAGTGCCGAATCTGAAAGATGTTTCTGAGCCCGTTCAGCGTGAGATTGAACAGTTGATCCTGCCGATTGTGTTGTCGGGTGTTTATTACTGGGAACTCATCTATCCAGATCTGCCGCGCGAGCGATACATGGAATCTGCTGCCATGACCCTG
>JBIIRE010000009.1:0-23325 GCA_044341655.1 Ilumatobacteraceae bacterium
TTCAGAGCCGTAGTAATTGACCATCACGCGTTCGACAATCGCCGGGGTTGCGCGACCAGTGCGAACCGTCAAGAACTGATTCTGTACGTGGTCAATAGCGCGGTCCATCTTTTCGATGGCTCCCAGCAGGGTGTCGTCAATCACCCAACTAGCGTACCGATTTGTTCGCCCCGCAGAATGGACTTGATATTGCCCTCTCCCAACAAATCAAACACCACAATCGGGATTTTGTTGTCCATGCAGAACGTGATCGCCGTTGAGTCCATGACTTTTAGACCCTTATTAATCACATCCAAGTGGGAAATTCGGTCAAAACGGGTGGCTTTGGGGTCAATCTTTGGATCCGCTGTGTACACACCGTCTACTCCCGAATGCGTTCCCTTCAAGATTGCATCGGCTTCGATCTCGGCGGCGCGTAAAGCCGCGGCTGTGTCGGTTGTGAAAAACGGATTTCCTGTTCCGCCCGCAAGGATGACAACACGACCCTTCTCAAGATGACGCTCTGCACGACGACGAATGTACGGCTCTGCAACTTTGGGCATCTCCACTGCGGTCATCACCCGCGAGTGTTGACCCACTCGCTCCAACGCATCTTGAAGAGCAAGACCATTCATGACAGTGGCAATCATTCCCATGTAATCCGCTTGTGCCTGGTCCATACCTTGGCCGGCACCTTTGAGCCCACGCCAAAAGTTGCCGCCACCGACAACGATTGCGATATCGACGCCTAGCTCTTCACGAGCTTCATGAATTTCAGTTGCAACCGTGTGCAACACATCGGAACTCAATCCAAAACCAGTGGGTTCAGCAAGAGCCTCACCCGACAACTTCAGAACCACCCTCTTCCAGTTGCGAGGCGATTCTGATTTGGTCATGTTTTCAGCCGATCTCCACTTGTGCGAACTTCACGATTTTTGCACTGCCGAGCACCTGGCTGACGGACTGCTTGTCATCTTTGGCGTAGGGCTGCTCAAGCAGACACACATCCTTGAAGAATCCGCCGATTCGACCCTCAACGATCTTGGCAATTGCCGCCTCGGGCTTGCCTTCGTTGCGGGTGATGTTTTCCAACGTGACGCGCTCTTTTTCGATCACATCAGCTGGAACATCTTCGCGAGCGAGGTACTTCGGACGGGCAAATGCGATGTGAACAGCGATGTCATGTGCGAGTTCTTCACTTGCACCACTCAGTTCGACGAGCACTGCGTTTACGCCACGACCACCCTGGATGTGCAGATATGAATCGAGAACATTCCCGGGAGCTGCTTCGAAACGAACGACTTCGCCGAGTTCAATCTTTTCCTTCAAGGTGATCTTCAGATCTTCAAGCTGTGCTGCACGCTCAGCCACTGCACCTTCGCCGTTAGCCCAAACCGCTTTAACTAGCGCTTCGGCTTCAGCCTTGAACTGGTCACTACCTGCAACAAAGTCAGTCTCTGACTTCAACTTCACAATCGCTCCAACTGGACAGTCGACATGCAGTGCGACCAATCCCTGAGTGTTTTCGCGATCGTCACGCTTAGCGCTAGCTGCAAGACCCTTTTCGCGGAGCCACTGCTTGGCCTGCTCAAGATCGCCGCCAGACTCTTCAAGAGCCTTCTTGCAATCCATCATTCCTGCACCAGTCGACTGGCGTAGCGCTTGAACATCCTTAGCTGTGAAAGACATCGAGATCACGCCTCCGGAGTTGTTGCGCGGGACTCACGCTCGGCTTGTGCGGCTGCTGCCTGACGACGCGCATCGGCCTGAGCGGCTGCAAACTCTGCTTCTTGCTCAGGAGTGCGTGTGGTTGGAGCGGCTGGCGCGGCAACGATTCCCTTCTTGGAAGCGATGTAGCGACCCTCGATTACGGCTTCACAGACGACACGCGCCATGAGCTCGTTGGCACGAATTGCGTCATCGTTACCGGGAATCGGGAAGTTAATTAGGTCTGGATCAACATTGGTGTCAACCACAGCAACAATCGGCAGACCAAGCTTGCGTGCTTCAGTCACTGCGATGTGTTCCTTCTTCGTGTCAAGGATGAACACTGCATCGGGCTTGCGGCCAAGACCACGGATACCCGAGAGGTTCTTTTGCAATTTGCCAAGCTCGCGACCAAGAAGCAGTGCTTCCTTTTTGGGCATTGCTTCGAAATCCCCAGACGCTTGCATGCGCTCGTATTCCTGCATCTTGCCTACACGCTTGGAGATCGTGTCGAAGTTGGTGAGCATGCCACCGAGCCAACGCTCGTTGATGTAGGGCATGCCGCACTTGTTTGCGTAATCGCGAATTGGGTCTTGCGCTTGCTTTTTGGTGCCGATGAAAAGAATCGTTCCACCATTTGCGGCAAGGTCACGCACATAGGCGTAAGCGGTTTCAATGCGCTCGAGAGTTTGCTCGAGATCAATGATGTAAATGCCGTTGCGCTCACCAAAGATGAAACGCTTCATCTTGGGGTTCCAACGGCGGGTCTGGTGTCCGAAATGAACACCTGCTTCAAGCATCTGTCGCATACTGACGACGGCCATGTTGTTCTCCTCTCCTGCGGTTACCAGCACTGGTTCCGCGTCTAGACGACCGCAGGTTGGAACTCGTGCAAATTTTCGGCCCAAAGGGTTTCGGACCGCTTGCAAGGCTACTTGAGGCACCCCTACCGCAAGCAAAACACCGCCGATTGTGCTTTAGGGCAAAAGAATGGCCCGCCGCGGATACATGAGGGCCGGGTTATACGGGGTTTGCCCCTTACGTAAGGACATAAAGAGGTTGTCCCCTGCCGTTCCAATGACAGCGCCCGGAAGCACGAAGTCACCGCGCTCCAGCGGAGATGCGGCGAGTCGACCAAAGGTGACTTTCCATCCGTCTCCTGTGCGCACCGTGACATACCGAACCCCCGCGACCACACCAGCGAAAAAAATGTGCCCACCCACCACCGTGCGCACGACCTCACCCGGACGGGAATCAAAGACCACACCGCGTCGTCCAGCGCACCACTGACACTCGGGTTGCTTGTAAGTGGAAACAACAGGCCCAGGCACTGGCAGCACTGTGGCCACCGGAAACACAAGACCCATTGACCAAGTGAGCAACCGCGGGACGGCGTTCATAAGCAGAGTCGCAATCACAGGCACTCCTTTGAAAATGCCAAAGCGGTTTGAATAACAAAAACACAACTCGAGTTGTGGACTGATCAACTGAGACCAACGGACCGGAGTCGCGCTCGCAGCTGCATCACCGCCTTGGCGTGAATCTGGGATGTGCGTGCCTCGGTTACACCGAGCACCTCACCGATTTCGGAAAGTGTAAGACCTTCGCTGTAATAAAGCACCATGACCGTGCGTTCTCGTTCGGGAAGATTTCTGATTCCATCACGCATCGCCTCGCGCAATTCTTTTTCTTCGACCGATTTGTGTGGTGCGCCGTCATCGCTGGTCAAGACCACATGATCTAATGGACCAACATTGCCAGCAGCGGCTTCACTCAGTTGCTTTTGCAGGTCTTCGACTGTGATTTCGAGTTGCTCGGCGATTTCCTCTTCGGTTGGTGAACGGTGCAACTTGTGTTCAAGTTTCGAGATCGCATCCTCAATGGCGCGGGAGTTGGCGCGCACGGTGCGCGGCACCCAGTCGAGCGCCCGCAGTGAGTCGAGAATTGCTCCTCTAATCCGAGGCACCGCGAAAGTCTCAAACTTCACTCCAAACTCGGGCGAGAATCGATTGACGGCATCCATCAGCCCAAAAACTCCCGCACTCACTAGATCATTGGTCTCAACACTGCGAGGCAAACCTGCAGCAAGACGGCCAGCCACAAACTTCACCAACGATGAATAGTGGATTATGAGCCAATCCTTGGCTTCACCATCTTGTTGATCACGCCAGAGTTCCCAGGCGGTGTCAATTGTGAGTCGAACTGGTTTAGGGCTCATGCTCGCGGGTGAGCTTTCGAATACACCTGCTTCAGGCGTTCTTTACTGACATGCGTATATCGCTGCGTGGTCGAAACATCAGTGTGTCCGAGCAATTCCTGTACCACGCGCAGATCGGCGCCACCGTCTAGAAGATGCGTTGCGAACGTGTGTCGAAGTGCGTGTGGATGTGACCGTGATTGCCCCGCCCCCGCCAAGCGAATGTCCATGCGTCGGCGCACATCGCGCACCCCAATACGCGCACCTTTCGTGTTCAGAAACACCGCGTCTTCGCTCGCACCGCTCTCAAGGAGTTCGGGGCGCAGTTTTAGCCACATCTTTAGTACTGCTACGGCAGGGTCACTCATCGGCACTCGGCGTTGTTTGTTCCCCTTTCCCCAGACAACCAAGGCCTGGGCCTTCATCTCGATGTCCGCCAAATTGAGACCACAGACTTCGCTTACGCGCAGACCACTTCCGTACAAGAGTTCAAACATCGCGGTGTCCCGAACCTGTTTCCATTTCGGGTCTTTGGAATCGTCATCGCTCTGTAGCAATGCATCGAGCTCATTGGGTTTCAGTACCTCGGGCAGGCGAGTTGCAGCACCAGTGATCTGAATTCCAATGGTTGGGTTCGATCCTTTGCGTCGCGTGCGTTCGCGCCACAGGTAATAGCGGCGAAGTGAGGCGAGTTTGCGGGCAATTGTGGTGCGGGTCCGCTTGAGCTGGGTTAGGTGGGCGATGTACTTGCGCACATGCCGACGGTCGACTTCAGCGGGCTTCGTGATGCCTTGGTCTTCAAGCCACTCAGCAAACCCTTCAAGATCGCGCTGGTAGGCGGCACGGGTGTTTTCGGACGCGCGCGTCAACGACGAAACAAACTCCGCGACCTCCCAGCCCATGCAATCACGGTATCCCCTGCACTACCGAGCGTGGGCGGTTTCGATCACATCTTCGTACCACCCATCGTGATTACAGCAGTGGCTTGCCACCAACCACCCTCGTGGGCGACGAATCCCTGAACTTCGAGCCCGCCGAGATAGCGAACTGCGGTGACGAGATCAAGACCGGATTGCGAAACGATTTGGTCAAGAGTGAGTGGGCCTTGCGCGAGCAGCTGCAACAAATCTCCGCTTGCCCCAGTGGACTCAGGTGACAGCAATTTGGTTGGCGAGTGAGAAAGCCCAAGAGCTACCAGAACATCCGTGGCGTCAACACACGGCGCACAGCCTTCAGCAATGAGTCGATTTGTACCGATACTTGCCGGCGCCCCTGGGGCCCCTGGCACGGCAAGTACCTGAACCGAGCGCCGAATCGCCGCCTCAACAGTGTGCATTGATCCCCCACTCGCACGCGACTCAACCACGACCAATACATCTGCCAGCGCAGCGATCATCCGATTGCGAAGTGGGAAGCGAAATGGTTCAGGTGCAGTGAATGGAGGGCTCTCACTAATGACTATGCCGGCTTCGGCTACAAATCGAAATAGTCCCGTGTGGTGGCGTGGGTATACGGAATCAAGGCCATTCGCAACCACAGCCACCGGTGGCGCCCCATCAGTTGCGTGTCTAACTCCAGAGTGGGCTGCTGCATCTATTCCTTTTGCCAGACCGCTAACTACTGCGACACCTTGTGCTGCAAGATCGTGCCCCAAGTGTTCGGCAAAGATTCGCCCCATCGGACTCGCAGATCGTGTGCCGACAACGGCACATTTCGCCGATGAATTAATCGCCGACAATCGCCCTTTGTAGAAGAGCACAGCGGGCGCCTGATGATCAATTGCGAGACGCTGCGGATAGTCATCGGCGTGCACATGGGTGACACCGATTTCATGAGATATGCAGGCCTCTGCGTAACGCTTTGCAGTTGCATCACTGCAGAAATCTCGCCAGACCGACTCCATCCCAGCATGATTTGCGACATCATGCACCCCCGCGCACTCAGCATCTCCACGTAATGCCAGCCATACATGATCTGGTGAACCGAATGACAACAGCAAAGAAAGCCTGCGTGGTGTGATGTTTGGCAGTGCGGCAAGTGCTGCAACGACACCAACATCTTCGGTGCTCACAGCTTCACCTTCGATCTGGTGTTAAGCGATTGGCGCAGCGATAGCGCGGCGATGATGTCATCCTCCTGCACAATCTCACCACCATGGCGCAGATCAGCAATCGTGCGTCCCACGCGGCGCACGCGATGGTAACCACGCCCGGTGAGGCCACCTGACTCCAACGCATCGCGCAAAAGATTGACCGCTTCGTTGCTGAGCGGCGCAATCGCATCAAGCTGGTCCTGTGGGATGTCGGCGTTTAGCCAACCGCGAGCGATGGCGAGGTCGCGCACGCGACTAACCCGCTCACGCACCGATGCTGAGCACTCACCTAACTCAGTGGAAACAATTTGCTCCGCGGCGGGACGGCCAAGGGCAATGCGCAGATCAAATCGATCAAGAAGTGGGCCTGACAAGCGCCGCAGATAGCGATTGATCGCTGACTCATCACAAACACATGCGCCTGGAGCACCTCCGCCACAAGGGCACGGATTTGTTGAGCCAACAAGTAGGAACTTTGCGGGAAGCGTGATGCTGGCGCGTGCGCGCGCCACTCGCACCACGCCTTCTTCAAGTGGTTGACGCAGAGCATCAAGAGTTGCGGGCGCGAACTCCCCCATCTCGTCCAGAAACAACACTCCCGAGGTGGCGAGACTGACCTCACCAGGACGCATGCCTGTATCGCCGCCACCGATCATCGCAACCGTGGACGATGAATGGTGTGGTGCGCGGAATGGAGGAGCAATCACAACTCCAGTAGGAAGCCCCGCAGCGGAGTGAATAAGGGTGGCTGCAATAGCAGCATCTCCCACTAGCGGTGGCAACAACGTGGGCAGGCGATTCGCAAGCATGGTTTTACCTGAGCCAGGTGGACCGAACAACAAGATGTGATGCGCACCAGCTGCGGCAACTTCGAGTGCAAAGCGCGCAACTGGCTGACCCTTCACATCGGACAGATCCACAGTTGACTGATCTGCGTCTACATCTGGTGGCTCAATGCTTGGATGAGTCCAGCAGCCATCGCCCACAAGTGCCGCGATTACCGCTGCAAGGTTGTCGGCATACACGACGTTGCCCGCAAAGCTGAGCCCAGGCGGCACAGCTCCCAGCGCTGTAACCACCGTGCCTGCGCGCACTGCAGCCACCAACGGCACAACGCCTGGAACAGTACGCAATCGGCCATCCAACCCGAGCTCAGCAATGAACGAGAATTGTTCGACCGCCTCCGCCGGTATCACTCCTTCGACGACAAGAACTGCGACCGCAATCGCGAGGTCAAGCCCCGCACCACCTTTGCGCTGACCACTACGCGCGAGATTCACAGTGATCCGGCGTGAAGGCCACGAGAATCCGCTGCTTAGTAGCGCAGCACGCACACGATCTCTTGACTCGCGACATGCCTCGTCAGGTGTGCCAACAATGGTGAACCCAGGCAAACCGTTACCAATGTGCACTTCGACATTCATTGCAGTGCCGGTGATGCCGACGAGAGTTGCTGATTTGATTGAGGCAAACATGACCCCTCCGAGATCGGGCAGATGTGCTCCCGAATTGGCGTGCGAGGGGAAATGAATTGCAAGACAGACTAAAGATGCGGTGTAACGGTGATGCCGTATATCTGCACTTCAGGGCTGGGATAATTGAACAATGCGTGTTCGAGTGTTGGCAATGTCGTGCGTATTTGCGCTGCTCGCACTGAACGCCTGCGGAGAAGAACGCAGCGGCAATGCGTTTTGCTCAGCGATCGAATTGAACCTTCCACAGTTGACCTCGACCCTGCTCACCCAAGAGGAAGTTCGCGCTGCAGTCGATGCCTACAAGAAAGTTGGCGAAACGGCACCGATCGCAGTCCGCGAAGACTGGGAAGCGATCACCACACTCCTAGAGCGGACCTCAAAGCTCGACACCACGGATGAAGCCGCTGTTCAAGAGTTGGCGAATCTTGCCTATGAAACGAAAAAACCCGCTGAACGCGCACGCAAGTGGATCAAAGACAAGTGTGGTCTCGATGTGGCAACGGGGATGGATGTAACGCCAGCACCAGCCGGCGAGTGATCAGCGGATTTCGCCGCGCTTCACAATCACCTTGTCAACTAAGCCGTATTCCTTGGCTTGCTCGGCAGTAAACCAACGGTCGCGCTCCGAGTCGGCCTGGATCTGAGCAACCTCACGACCCGAGTGATGTGCGATCAACTCAGCCATGCGGCGCTTTGTGTACGCAAGCTGCTCGGCCTGGATTGCGATATCAGCGGCCTGACCACGCAAGCCAGCGAGAGGCTGGTGCATCATGATGCGTGCGTTCGGGAGGGTGTAACGCTTCCCTTGGGTGCCAGCGGTAAGTAGGAATTGCCCCATCGATGCTGCCAGCCCCATACAAACCGTTGCTACGTCACACGAGACGAACTGCATGGTGTCATAGATCGCCATACCTGCTGTGACTGACCCACCTGGGCTGTTGATGTAGAGCCAGATGTCTGACTTTGGATCTTCGCTCTCCAAGAAGAGCAACTGTGCACAGATCTGGTTGGCGATGTCATCGTTCACATCGGTGCCGAGGATGACCACACGGTTTTTCAGCAGGCGGCTGAAGATGTCATTGCTCGGGCTGGGCGAGCCGTCAAGGGCATTGGGAACGAGTTCACTCATGGGTTAGAGGCTATCCCCCAACTACCCTGTAAACGATGTCTGACGAGGTCTTTCGCCCCAACGCTGATGAGTTATTAAGTAACAATGACTCCTATGTCAGAGAGTTCTCCGATCATGGGCTTTCGCTGGCTCCAGCTCGCCACCTAGCGATCGTTGCGTGCATGGACTCCCGTATGGATATTTTCCAGATGCTCGGATTGGCTCACGGTGACGCTCACGTGATCCGCAACGCCGGTGGCGTTGTCACCGATGACGTGGAGCGATCGCTCGTTTTGTCGCAGCGGCTTTTGAACACTCGGGAAATTGTGCTGATCCATCACACAGATTGTGGGCTCCAGAAAGTTAACCCGACTGAGTTCAAGGATGAACTCCAAGTTGAGTGTGGGCTCAAACCGGCGTGGTCCATTGAGTCGTTTACCGATCCGTTTGAAGACACGCTCCAAAGTATGAACCGGCTGCATCACTCACCGTTCATAAAGTTCAAGGATTACATCCGAGGGTTTGTGTACGACGTCGCCAACGGCAAACTCATCGAAGTGCACCGCTGAAAACCACGAGGACGTTCTCATCGTCGCGAACATTGCGACGATCAGCAACTAAACCAGCGAGCCCAGCGCTTCCGGTTGGGCTCACATTGATTCCGGTGTATTCACGACCGTGATCCCATGCGGTGCGGACAATGTTCTCGCTGGCAACGACCGGGCGACCCTTCGTGGCGTCCATCTGGTTGAGCACACTCACCCAGTCGTAAGTTTCGTCATCGAGGATGCCATCAGCGATTGAACTCGGTGTGGACTCCCACGGCCACATACAGGTCTCCCACCGCGAACCCGCGTCACGCACGCTTCCCGTCTCACCCGCAAGCCGCCATGCACGCTCGAGCGGCGCGCAGCCAGCGGTCTGCACAGCCATCAGCTTCACATTGGGCTGGGCGGTCGCAAGCCCCTGAGACAGGTTGGCAGCGAACGCGCCACCACCTACCTGTACGTAAGCCCTTGAAAATGCCACGTTTTTGATTCGTGCCTGCTCGGCGATCTCCCAGCCGATCGTTCGTCCACCGTCGAGGCACCAAGCGTTTTCGGGCCCTTGCACCCCGAAAGGAATGCACCCATCGCTGACGGCGATACGAAATTCGCGCACGCATGGATCGCCGGTTGGGTTCTCTTCAGTGCGCAATGAGACATTCACTTTTGCATTGAGTTCATGCAATCTGTTCAGAACGGTTTCAGATGCATCAGCTGGAACAAAAACATTTATGGGCCAATTCACAGAAGCTGCAAGTGTTGATGCTGCAATCGCAGCATTACCGCAAGATGCAATCGCGAGTTCGGGACGTGTTGCAAATGTCCACGGGGCGCGTCCAGAAATTTCAAGTGACATCAAATGAAGAAGTTCGGTAAAAATGTGACGCGCCTTTTGTGAGCCAGCAACATTTGCGGTCTCATCCTTGATCCACACTCCACCCTCATCGCTGAATCCGAGGTGTGCGGAGAGGTCATCTGCACGGCGCAACGGCGTGAAGTGAAATCCCGCACCATCGACTGCTTTCACGCGACCAGTCAGGACAGTGATCAGGTCAACTTGCTGGTCATCAGACATTCCTAGTGCATCTGCAAACGAGGCCCACATCAGCATCCGTCGAAACGCAATGAACGGGTTAAACGATTCGCGAACTGTCAACTTTGGTTGCTCATCAAGCACCAGTGAATGATGACGGTTGTAGATCGTTGCACGCGGACACACGAACGACATTGGTTGCGTTACCGGCAATGTTTCGCCACAGCGCACGCAGACCAAGTTCGCCATGCGTCCACCCTAGGCGGATTTAAGCTAAGACTTCACTCGGGCGTTGAACTCTTCAATCAATGCATCCCAAACAGGAATGTAACTGCGTATTGACTGCCAAAAACTCTGCGAACGACGAGCTTCGAAAACCGACAAGGGCGTACCCTGCTGCTCCACCCATGTGTAGTAACCCAGATTGAAGATTCGATTCCTGTCTTGCTCCGTGCAGTCCAATATGTGGTCCGTATCAACCGACCCGAGATGTTCGGAAAATACTTCCGCTGCATCCACCTCGGTGAAGTCATTGTTGAAGCGTCGGGCGAGGGTCTTCACGCGCTCACTTGGATACAACGCTCCGCCGTCGGTGGCGATTGTGATAATCGCATCGTTCTCGCCAAGGTTGAGCAACTTTGCGGTCTTGATTGCAGCGAGAACATTGCAGATTGAAGAAAAGCCAAAATGTTCGAGAGCAGCGACAACATCGGCTGGAACCTTCTTGCGCTCCACCAAGTAACGACGACCCGCGTCGGTATTAAACATCACATCGAGTTCATCCGTGGCACGATCGCTGATCGCGGCAACGATGTCGGTGTTCATCACATTGTGAATGAGTGGAATGTGCTTGTCACCGATTCCTTGAATGTTGTGTTCACCGAAACCATTCTCAAGCATGGTCGGGCACTCAAGTGCTTCAACCGCAACAATCTGTGTTCCGTGATGATCTTTGAGTCGATCGCCTGCACCAATGGTGCCAGCGGATCCGGTGGCGGATGTGAAAGCCGCAAGGCGCAGATTCGGATTGCTCTTCAGCACGTGTTCAAATACTGATTCAAGAGCGCGACCAGTTACCTCGTAATGGCCCGCATGGTTTCCAAACTCACAGAACTGATTAAGTACGAAATTTTCGGGGTTTTTGGCCATTTCATTGCAAGCGTCGTAGATCTCTTTGACATTGCTCTCGGTGCCAGGAGTACGAACGATGTCAGATGGATCGCTCACCCACCGATCGAGCCAATCAAAACGCTCTTGCGACATTCCTGCAGGTAGGACCGCTACCCCACGACTCGCCATGATTCGACTGATAGCAATTCCGCCACGCGCATAGTTGCCAGTGCTTGGCCAAACTGCGCGGTGACGGGTTGGGTCGAATTGTCCTGTAATCACCCGTGGCGCAAAACATGAAAACGCTGCCAACACTTTGTGCGCCGTGATCATTGGAAAGCGATCGCCGAACATCACGATTATTGGACTCGGGATTCCTGTTAGAGAACTAGGAAGGACCACGTGATCCGGTACCGACACACGGTTTCCATCCAGGTCGTTGTACCAATGCACTCGGAACAAGTTGCGCGCATCAGGTGCGTTCTTATCCAATCCATCACAGACTCCACGATCGATTGTGGACGGATCGGCGAGCTGGGAAAAAGTTGGAAGGACGATGCCCTGTTCTTTGAATCGCTTGACACTGTTCTTTAGCGACGCTTCATCAACCACATGGTCAGCGAGACCGAGTTGGGTTGCGAGTGCTTCGGAGTCGAGCGTTTCTGTAAGCGAGGTCACGCTTTACATTATGTCAAAGAAAGTGCTCCGACCCCTGCGTGAAAGGCGTCGCATTTCAACCCGCTCGCAACCTGCCCTTTAGGTTTTCAGAGGCTTTCAGCACTGCGGCTACAGCAACTTCCTGATCTACACGCACTTCGGGCCCTTGGATCCCGACAGCCGCCACAAATTTTCCTGAAGCGTCAAAAACCGGAGCGGCAATGCCGACCACGCCTTCATATCGCTCGCCATGATTACGGGACCAGCCTCGCTCACGAATCTGAATCAGGTCGGCAGTTAGATCGGTAATAGCCGTCTGCGTGTTTGCAGTGAATCGTTCCAGCTCGCCAAGCGATCGCACAGTGGACTCGGCATCTTCACTACTGAATGCCAGAATCACCTTGCCCATCGCCGATGCATGCAAAGCAATTCTGCTTCCAAGCTCGTGATCAAAACGCAGGCGCTGATTAGACGGCGTGCACTCAGCAACGAAGCCAACTTCGCCAATTCGAAATGCAACTGCTGCAGATTCGCCAGTGGTTTCGGCTAGCGAGTCAAGAACTTCACGGGTATGTTTCGCATCGGCATCATGCGCACCGCGTACACCCAGGCGAACAAGTTCTGGCCCAATTTCGTAGCGCTCAGTCGCTGGATTCTGGAAGATAAATCCATCCGCACAAAGAGCTCCGAGGAGTCGATGCACAGTACTGATTGATAGCCCCGATTGATGAGCGATATCACTCAAACGCATCTGAGTTGACTCGCCACCAAAGCACTTCAGGATCTTCAGCGCACGATGAACAGATGCTGAACCTTGCTGCTCAGTGTCACCGGTAGTCACATCGCTTTTTGCCACTTCTTAAGCGTACCCATGGCGGGCGTTTCGGGCACTTCCACTACGCTTAAGTCTCCAGTAAGGCCGACGTAGCCCAATGGCAGAGGCACGGCGCTTAGGACGCCGCAAGTGAGAGTTCGAGTCTCTCCGTCGGCACGGTGAACTCATTAGCGGACGTCTTGGTTGTGCTGTTCTGCGTAGTCACGGTGCTCGTTGCCATTTCTTTTGTTTTCGAATTCGATCGCTGGCGAATCGTGGCTTGGTTACAAACGCCGCTTCCACTTTGGATACCTCTCGCCGGGGCAGGAACTGTGTTGGCACTCCTTGCCAGTGAGTATTTAGTTGCCGCAGTGCTCGGCTTTGCAACTGCAATTTTTGTATTTCGCCTGGTGCCTTTACTGCAGTCGACTTTGATGCACAACACTCGGCCGACTGCAGCAAAGTTACGAGTTGCCCACGGCAATCTTCTTTATCTGAATACAAAATATGACGACACGTTGGATGCTTTGATCACAGTGGACGCCGATGTGCTCACACTTTGTGAAGTCACAGAGACATGGCACGGGAAACTGCTCGAGCATGTCGGCTTTCATTCGCTGTACCCACACCGTGTCATTTGCCCGGCTGATCTCGCTGATGGAATCGCAGTGTTTTCAAAAATTAACTTTGAAACGCACAGCATCAAACCGATGATCACAAAGAATGCGGTTGTTGCAACACTTTCTCATCCATTGGGGAGACTGCAACTAATCACTCCCCACCCGATGCCACCAGTTAGCCGGATCAAGATCAGGGATTGGCGACCATCTTTTGAGTCAATCCGCAGAAGTGTTGACCCCGCTTTGCCAACTCTCTTGATCGGTGACTTGAATGCCGCACATTGGCACCCAAGTTTTAGACATCTGGTTAATGATGGATTTCTACGGCATGTGCGAAGCGGAGTTCGTGGACGTTGGGCTGGTGGGCTCGCTCCCTCCTGGCGGCCACACCGCAAGGCACCAAGAATTGTGCGACTGGACCATGCTCTGATTTCGTCTGGACTTCATGCCACCGATGTCTCGAGTTTCACTATTCCCGGCAGCGACCATGACGGACTAGTCGTTGAGGTGACTTTCCGAGATTGATCTAATCAGTGCCTCGACTGCGCGTCGGCGGTGAGAAATTGAATTCTTCGCGTCAGTGTCCATCTCGGCATAAGTAACCGTCGAGTCTTCGGGGATAAATAGTTGGTCGTAGCCAAAACCGTTCGATCCGTGTTCGGCGGTAGCGATTGCTCCCGCCAACACACCTTCGGCGATTGTCCATGTGGTCACACCGCTTGCGTTGGGCCATGCAACCACCATTACAGAACGAAATTCTGCTCGCCGATCCGGTTCGCCGTGCAAACGTTGCAGCAGCAGCGCACGATTGGCCGCATCCCGATTACTTCCATCGGAACGGATTTCATCACCCGCGAACCGAGCGCTATGCACGCCGGGCGCGCCGTTTAAGGCCACAACAAACAGCCCGGTGTCGTCAGCAAGAGCCGGCTTTTGGGTTGCGTTCATAATCGCCAACGCTTTCAACTTCGCGTTCCCGACCAAGGTGTCGGCATTTTCATCAACATCGGGGACTTCATTAAGCCCTGGGCGCGCCAACAGCTTGCATTCCGGCATCAGGGAAGTGAAAATCTCTTCAATTTCCGCAACTTTGTGCAAATTGGCTGATGCCAGAACTAACTCAAGTTGCTGTGACATTGAGAAGTTCCGCGCAGTTTCCTAGCGTCCAAGTTGGCGCGGTGCAGGAGCGTTTGCGAGCAAACCGGATTGCAGATCAAAGATCTGCCCCAGGCCATGGGATGCAAGCTCCAATAGCGAATCCAGTTCCTCACGACTAAACGCCAAACCTTCTGCAGTGCCTTGCACCTCTACAAACTTTGCATCTCCACTTGCTTTGGATTTCAACATCACCACATTCATGTCAACTTCCGCTGACGAGTCTTCAACGTAGGGAAGATCAAGAACCGGTACTCCGTTGTGGATGCCAACGCTGATTGCACCACAAAATGAATGCAACGGGTGAGACGAAATCAAACCCTCTTGCTGCACTCTTGACAGTGCGTCGTGCAAAGCAACATAGCCACCGACGATGCTCGCGGTACGGGTGCCGCCATCGGCTTGCAGTACGTCGCAATCCACCACCACTTGTCGTTCACCGAGAGCCACCATGTCGCAAGCGGCTCGCAATGAACGGCCGATTAGGCGCTGAATCTCTACCGTGCGCCCTGATTGCTTGCCCTTGGCTGCCTCGCGATCAACACGCTCTGGGGACGATCCAGGCAACATCGAATACTCAGCAGTGACCCAGCCTTTATTGGTGCCCTTCATCCATCGCGGCACATCTTCATCCACGCTTGCCGTACATAACACCCGCGTTTTGCCAAAGCTGACCAGGACCGAACCCGCAGCCATTTCGGTGAAATCGCGTTGGATTTCTAAAGGTCTCAATTGATTCGGTTGACGGCCATCGGGTCTAGACATATTTCAAAGTTACTCGCTTGATCATTTTCCAGGTGCCCACAACTTCGCATCGGACAACTCCGGTCCGAGAAGTCGTCGCCCAAGATCAGCGAACCAAGAAACATCACCTGAAGACAAAAACGTGTGCTCGCCACGCTTGGTCTCACTCGAAACGAGACCGGCGTCCATCAGGGCCTTGCGCACAGCAAACGCTGTTTCGTCGGCAGAACTAACCAGCACAACATTTGGGCCCATAACTTCACTGATTACTCGGGCCAAATAGGGATAATGGGTGCAACCAAGAAGCAGGGCGTCCACATTTGCTGCACGTACGGGCGCAAGCAGCCGTTCGGCGAGCACCATGACTTCATCTCCAGTTGTTTGTCCACGTTCAACAAACTCAACAAAACCTGGGCACGCCGCACTTGTGAGCGCGACGTCAGCGCCAGTGGCTGCCACTGCTCGCACGTAGGCTCCCGATGAAACCGTGCCGACGGTGCCGATTACTCCAACGTTCTTGTTGCGGGTCGCTTGCACCAAAGATCGAGCGCCAGGATTAATTACTTCGAGAACTGGCACTGGCATCTCTTTCACCAGCGCGTCATATGCAACAGCGGATGCAGTGTTGCATGCAACGACAATCGCCTTTGCGTCAAAGTCGCGCACCAGACTCCATGCGATTTCAATTGCATATCCGCGAACCTCGTCCGCAGGCTTAGAACCGTATGGGTACCTTCCGGTGTCGCCGACATAAACGAGATCTTCGTTTGGCATTAGGTCGATCAACGCCCGTGCAACGGTGAGGCCACCGAAGCCGGAGTCAAACATGCCAATCGGCCGATGCGCCATGGCAGCAAGATTACTTAGAAATAAATGATCTTCTCGGCTGCAGCTTCGGCGTCATCCAGATTGGCCGTATAAGCACCTGTGGACAGGTACTTCCATCCACCGTCACAGACGATGAACACAATCGTGCCCGACTCGATGCTTGCCGCCATCTTTGCTGCACCAGCGAGTGATGCACCAGTGCTGATGCCAGCAAAAATGCCGCACTCGTTAACGATCCGTCGCGTCCATTCAATGGATTCGCGCGGGCGCACAACACGCTTGCGATCCAGGATGTCGTAACCGTGCCAGTTCTCAAACACTGGCGGTATGTAACCATCATCAAGATTGCGCAGACCTTCAACGGTCTCCCCTAGCGGAGGTTCCACAGCGACAATTTGGATGTCTGGGTTTTGTTCTTTCAGGAAGCGACCCGTTCCCATCAAAGTTCCACTCGTGCCGAGACCAGCGACAAAGTGCGTGATCTCTGGGCAGTCACGCCAGATTTCAGGACCAGTGGTTTGGTAGTGAGCAGTGGGATTGGCATCGTTTGCGTATTGGTACAGGAAGCACCACTCTGGGTGTTCCTCTGCCATCACCTTGGCGCGCGCAACTGCACCATTGCTGCCTTCTTCGCCGGGCGTGAGAATTATCTCGGCACCAAACACTTCCAGCATCTGACGGCGTTCAATAGACACACTGGTTGGCATCATGATCGTGATCGGATAGCCCTTGATCTTGGCAATCGCTGCCAATGCGATTCCGGTGTTGCCTGACGATGGCTCCAAAATGCGCTGACCCGGCTTCAAGCGCCCATTTTTCTCGGCGTCTTCAATCATTGACTTCGCGATGCGATCCTTCACGGAACCGAAAGGATTCTGATTCTCCAACTTTGCGATCAGACGAACGTTTGGGTTCGGTGACAGATTCGAGACGTCCACCATTGGCGTGTTGCCAATGAGGTCAAGAATCGATTCGCTGGGGATCATGCTGGTCTTTCGGGGGCGGGTCGGGCTAAATCCGACTAAAGCAATAAGGATTCTAGCGATTGCCCTTGGATTTGCACCGTTTGACCCCGTAGCTTCAGCACTTTGAGCCTCGCAAAGCCTTATGTGGTTTAGGCGATGCTGATTTCCTCTTCGGTTATCTCGCCATTGACAATGCGAAAAGATCTCGGCTGAGGTGCCCCCGATTTCAAGCTCACTATTAGATAGTGCCAGCCGGGATCAGGCGCTTGAGCAACGTCCGTGGCGCTCGGAAAAGCCTCGGAATGCGTGTGGCTGTGCATCACTCCCAAGACTTCAAGGCCATCCTTCTCCGCAGCAATTTCGGCTTTCAGATGCTCTTTTGGATCAATCGTGTAGACCTTGGCGCTCGCTGCAATATTCGTACACGGAACGAATCGGTCGATTCGATCGCTACCTGGCGCCCCGATCATCAGTCCACAAACCTCAAACGGATACCCGTTAACTGCGTGCTCGCCCATTGCGGCAACTATGTCGGCAGGAATCACAATCATCACCCACCAAGGCTACAAGTAGCCTTGGCAAGCCCGAATAACCATGAAAAAGCAACCTTCCACCCTGGCCAGCAACCGCAAGGCACGTCACGACTTCACCATCCTCGAGGTGGTTGAAGCTGGAATTGTGCTGTCTGGAAGTGAGGTCAAGAGTCTTCGCACGGGTCAGGTGCAGCTTGCAGACTCCTACGCTCGCATGCACAACGGTGAACTTTGGCTAGAGGGTGTGCACGTTGCCCCGTATCAATTTGCGCACGGTGTTGGAGCTCACGATCCGAACCGGCCTCGCAAATTGCTGCTCCATGCTTCGGAATTACAGCATCTTTCTGACCGCGTAGCACGCGAACGCTTAACAATCGTGCCGCTGTCGATTTACCTAAAAGATGGTCGCGTCAAAGTTGAAGTAGCACTGGCCCGCGGCAAACGTCGCGAAGATAAACGCCAAGACATCGCCAAGCGGGACGTGGAACGAGAAATTCAGCGCAACTTAGGGCGCCAGGAAAAAGGCAAGATCTAAATAAGTTTTGATGTGTCGCCACTTGTGGCACTTATCGCTGCTAGCCAGGTCTTGTAGCCACCATTCACATTGCGTGCTTTAACTCCACTCTCGTGAAGTAGCGATGCAGCAGTGTGACCGCGTTGACCAACTTGGCAATAGACCACGAACGGACCAGGGCCGAGAGAATCAAGTCGCTCGCGTAGCTCATCTAGCGACACATTGATGTCACCAGGGATATGCCCAGCATTGTGCTCGGATTCGGTTCGCACATCAAGAAGTTTCCAACCTTGACTTAATGCGGACTCAATTTCTAGAGGGTCAATCACATCACAGTCACCAGTGAGAACATTCTCTGCCATGTACCCGAGCATGTTTACTGGATCTTTGGCTGATGAAAATGGTGGCGCATACGCGAGTTCAAGATCGGCAAGCTCAACCGCTTTCACACCAGCCGACATCGCTGTTGCAAGAATGTCGATTCGCTTATCGACTCCAGATCCACCAACCGCTTGAGCGCCAAGGATTGTGCCGTCGTACGGGTCAAAAAGCATCTTGATAGTCATCTGCTCTGCGCCTGGGTAGTAGCTCGCATGATTCATCGGATGAGAGTGCACGCTCTTGAATGCTCGCCCGACAGCCGTGAGACGCTTCGCATTCCAGCCAGTCATTGCCACTGTCAAGGAAAACACTTTGACGATTGCGGTACCAAGAGATGGTGCAGGTCGCACATCGAGTCCTGCGATGTGGTCGGCCACTCTGCGACCCTGTCGGTTTGCCACATTCGCAAGTGCGATCAATGAACTCGCACCACTGACGGAATCAATCTTTTCCACTGCATCACCGACTGCGTAGATGTCTGGGTCACTTGTTTGACCAGACTCGTTCACAGCGATGCCGCGGTTGGGCCCGATTGCTAGCGACGCCATCTCGGCGAGGCGCGTATCTGGGCGCACTCCGATTGAGCCAATAACCAGGGCCGCTGGAATCGCGCGACCATCCGCTAGCAACACCGCATCGGGAGTGATTTCAGTGACCGCTACCCCCGTTTCTACGTCAATGTGGTTTTTCTCAAGCTCTGCGCGCACCAAGATTGCCAACTCGGGATCCAATGGAGTGAGAACTTGATCAGCTGCCTCAACAACTGTGACCTTGATTCCCGAATGCGACAGATTCTCTGCAGTCTCGAGGCCGATGAAACCAGCACCAATTACAACTGCGGTGGCAGGTGATGCTGCAACATCGGCGTGCAACCGAGCGGCATCTTCGACCGTACGTAACACTCGCACACGGTCAAACCCTGGAATCGGAGGTCGTACTGGGAGCGCACCGGGGCTTAACACCAACTTGTCGTAGCCGATCTTTGAGTCTGTACCGCTAATTGTGTCGCGGACTGTTACTTCATGAGCCACTGCATCAATGCCGATGACTTCTGTGTTCACTCGCACATCGAGACGAAACCGGTCGTGCAGTCGCTCTGGTGTCTGCAATAACAGATCGCTTTCTTCTTGAATCACGCCACCGACGTAATAAGGCAATCCGCAGTTGGCATACGACACGTGACCGGATTTTTCAATCACCACTATCTCGACAGACTCATCAAGCCGACGTAGTCGCGTAGCGGTAGACATTCCTCCAGCTACCCCGCCTACGACTATTACGCGCTTCACCGTTGAGTTGTTTGAATTCACGTTAAGAAGTATATACCCTAGGGGGTATGTGCAAACGAACAACATGCAGCAAATGTAGAAAGCCCGACTGGTCGGGTTGCGGCGCCCACGTAGAACAAGTCCTCGGAGACGTGCCTCAAAGTGATCGATGCAATTGTCGGGCCAAAGGTGCAACCGCAAAAGCGCAGCGTGCGGGATTTCTCGCCCGCCTGCGTCGCAGTTAATCATTGCAACGCCTTCCTGAATTGCGCAGTTACTTTGTGGCCCCGCTGCCGTACACTTGTGAGCAACACAAATAACAAGGGGCTGACTGGTTTCGACGTCAGAGTCACTGGTTACGCGTGCGACCCGAGTTGCTCAGACTCGAAAAACGGGGCACAAACAGAATTGCCAACGAGCAGTTCGCTCTCGCAGCCTGATTAGGGCCTAAGAGAGTCATCGTGAGTCGCGAGACCGCACGGGGCCAATCCATTGCAGCCCGGCACCAGAAGCAAGGGATGACGGCGAGAAAGAAAGCTGGCGGTGGGAAAGACCACTGACCGCTCAGAAAGTTGAGCCGCGGATCACTTCTGTGATCAGCCCACCCGCGGGCGCCGCTGCGTTAGCGACATAGTCGGGAACGGTCGTATCACGAGTAGTTAGTACCTGAGGGACGGGGGTTCGATTCCCCCCAGCTCCACCAAAGATGACATTTCACTCACCTTGGCGCAGCCAAGGGACTCGTGACGCCCAGGCCCACAACCATCGACAATGCAACGAATGCCTTCAATCTGTTCCTTGCAGTTCCCATCGGGTGACCTCCTCATCAATCGAGCGATATGGATCGCTACAGTCACAGCCTGCGGAATTTGCTTCTCAACTACTAGGCACAAACATCACTTGTTGGCGGCGCGTTCAGATAAGGCTGAGGACTAATCCTGCTAGTGCGAGGTGATAGGTCACCATAATCACCACCGAATGCCACCCACGAGGCTGGACGAATCGAGTCTCGGCAATCAGCGAATCCGACACCATAAAAATCGCTGCACCAGCAATTGCCAACATTGAGCCAACTGCAACTGCCCCGACTGCCATCGCGGAGATCACCAATATGTAGACAGTGACTGGCGCAATCAATTCTGTGTTACCTGCAGTTCGCATGTGTTTCGCAATTCGGCGTGCAAGTAAAAATGCAATTGGTATCACCACGACGAGCCCTACAAGGGTTCGAGTTGCACGAGTGTCTCCAGTTGCGAAGCTGACAGTGAACAACACTTGCGCCACTGCGAATGATGAAAGTCCTGGGATAAACGCATTGCGCGGAAGCATCAGGAACACGTCGCCCGCGAGACACAAAACAAGCGCGGCCAACATCCAGCCCCAAGGTGCATCGTGTGGCACATCGAGAAACCCCGCGGTAAGAAGAAATGCAACCGTGGCTGCAGGTTTGCTCAGATATTCCAATGATTTGGCGCCACGAGCGACTGCAACCCAATTCAGAATTGCCATCATCGCGGCGATGGCAATGAAAATCGTGGACGTTTGGTTCACTTAGTTAGTCTCGCAGTCTGCGCCCAGAACTGCGGCACATCAACAGCACTAGAGATAAAAGCGCAGCCGCAACTGAAGCAAACAGAATGGCAAGCTTGGCGTGCACCTGATCTGTGACCTCTGGCAGTGCAAGTTCAGTAATGAAAATCGCTACCGTGAAACCAATGCCAGCCGCTGTGCCCGCACCAAAAATCTGTCGGTTCGTTGAATCCTTGGGTGTGTCTGAGATTCCGACACGAATTGCTAGATAAGTGGCAAGAAAAATTCCAAGTGGCTTTCCCGCGAGAAGACCGAAAAAGACACCCCAGGTGACCGGTGATCCCAAGGCATCACTGAATGAGTCACTTGAGATCTCGATGCCGCTATTTGCTAACGCAAAAATTGGAACAATCACAAAACTCGTCCAAGGATGCAGAAGATGTTGTAGCCACTCGACTACCGATACAGAGTTGCGCTGGATTGCACTCGCCTCGAGTTCACTAATTTTTTCTTCGATTTCGCCGAGTTCTTCAGCATCGTAAAGGTCAACTTGATTTCGAGGTCTAATTGGCGCAAGGAGCCCCATCCCAACTCCGGCAATTGTTGGATGAACCCCGCCTTCAAAAAGTCCGAGCCACACAACGCATCCAACCAGCACATAAACGAGTACCGACTGAGCCCCGAGACGACGAATTAACACGGTAAACAAGACACCCACCATCGAGGCGCTGAGCCACCCAAATGTGACGCCAGTTGAATACACGGTCGCAATAATCAAGATCGCACCAATGTCATCAACGATTGCAAGACCAAGAAGAAATGCTCGTAGCGATGCGGGGACACGTGCCCCAACAACAGAAAGCACACCAACTGCGAGAGCAATATCGGTTGCAACAGGTATTGCCCACCCACGGGGCGCCTCCGAACCAGCAATCAATAAGTAAATGACAGCTGGGATCGCCATTCCACCCAACGCTGCGATCCCGGGCAGCAAAGCGGATCGACGATTGGCCAGGTGGCCCTGCGTAAGTTCACGTTTTATTTCGAGACCCACGACCAGAAAAAAGATCGTCATCAATCCGTCATTGACCCAATGCCTCAAATCGAGGTCGAGTGAATATCCCGCCACTTCGATCGCAATTCTGCTGTGCCAAAAACTTTCATATGAGCCAGACCAAGGTGAATTTGCCCAGATCAGTGCCGAGATTGCACCAAATGCAAGGAGTGTGGCGCCTGATGCCTCCGTGCGAAGAAAATCACGTAACGGAGAAAGGGCGCGGATTGTCCCGGCCTGATGATGGTTTGGTAACTGGCTCACGGAAGTCCTTCCCATAAAGCCGACCAGACTTCCCGGCACACCACAACTACGCGGACAAGGCTACAGACTTCATTCACTATGAGGTGACTTAGAAACTCTGATGTACCCCCTGTGTACTATTCGCGCGCGAAACCCGACCACACCAAGGAGCGAATTTGAGCGAATTCACTGACCGTCCACTGCGTAAACAAGATCTGTCTAAGACGCAGGAGCAATCTGCAATTGGTGCGATTGTTGGAAGTGCGGTCGGCGATGCCCTCGGAGCACCGTTTGAATTCAAAGCGCCAGGTCTATTTGCAAAGACATTCCCCACGCCAATTATCGGGGAAAAGGGCGAGATGATCGGCGGTGGCAGTTTCAATTGGGCACGAGGTGAGTTCACCGACGACACCCAGATGGCAATGGCACTTGCCGAGTCACTTCTCGAGGCAGATGGGTATGACCCCTCACTGACATTTGGTCACTTTCGCGCATGGGCAAGTGATGCCAACGACATCGGCAACACCACAAGCGCCGCACTGCGCAACTCCGACTATTTAACTGCGGCCCAGCTCGCTCACGAGCGGATCGGCCACACGGGCAGTAACGGCGCGGTGATGCGTGTTGCACCTGTTGGAGTAATGGGCGCAATGCGGGGTGCAGTCTGGACTCGTGAAACCGCTCTCCAACAGGCCGCGCTCACACACTTCGACCCGATCGCTCAATGGTCAGCCGTAGTGGTTGCCGAGTTCATCAGGCGGCTCATAGTGATC
>JBIIRE010000075.1:0-7963 GCA_044341655.1 Ilumatobacteraceae bacterium
CCTAGTGTTTCACGACCAACATCGCTCTTCATCCGACCTCAGCCCATCAAGCCTTGCACAGCCGCGAGAGTTGCCTCATAGAACAGAGGATCTTCAGCAATACCCCGCCCCATTGACTTAGGCAGCCAAACTTCGTTTCGCAATTTGCCGAGTAGTTTCTCAACATCGACACGCAGAACCGTATCCGAGATGTCCGATCCCGCGTAGGAGGAAGGTGCACAAATTCCAACTCTCTCCGAAAGTAACTCCATCACAGTCCGAGAATGATGACTTAAGCCCAAGTGCCGCTCACGAGGATCAGCATTACTCATCCGTAATGCGTACTGCACGCGAGCTCCAAGACTTGCAAGCGTCTCTGATATCGCCAGACATTCGATAGCCGAATTACCGACACGAGTAGAAGTGCCAGCGATCCCCGGACCCATTCCCACCATCACAAGATCCGCTTTTAAAAACTCAAACGCAGCCGTAACTCCCCCAACCACCGTTAGTGACTCGTAGTCACCACCGAATGCCTGTCCAGCGGTGATCGTATGGGCAAGCGTTTTATTTTCTCGCAGCCGAGATACAAGGTCAGACAAAGCAAGAGGAAGTGCTCCCCCGTCAGTCATGACATAGGCGATCTTCAAATCAGGCAACAGATAGCCGGCGGCGATTGCAGCAACGCCAACCTGACTATGCAAGCCCATTACCAACACTTTTTCGTCTTTAAGTCTTTGCGATAATTCAATAGCTGGCTCTTGATATAACTCCTCGATGGCAACGCTTTGATGCTGCAGACTCGTATAGCGCAACTTCATGATGTGGCCAGGAGTGATGTAATCACCAGGTGACCGACTTAGATTCCAATGCACAACGTGCCATCCACCGGTGCCGAGATCGAGATTGACCGCAGCCTTATTGACCACCACATGATCGCCGACCTTGCTCTCCCCGAGGATTTCAGTCAGGACATAGGCACGTTCACCACTTACGAGCTCCACTCTCTGCAGACCTTGGCGGACTTCCAGAATCCGAGCGACCTTATCCTCAGCGAAAATCTCCATGCTCAGAGCGACTCAATCAGGCGCTCAACACGCTCATCACGACTCTTGAACGGATCCTTACAAAGCACGGTGCGTTGCGCTTGATCATTTAACTTCAGATGCACCCAGTCCACCGTGTAGTCCCGCTTCTTCGCCTTGGCAGCACTAATGAAGGCTCCCCTGAGACGAGCACGAGTTGTTTGGGGAGGCACGCTCATTGCGTTCAAGACGTCGGTCTCAGTAACGACGGACTCGACCTGATCATGACCAGCCAGACGGTAGAAAAGACCCCGATCTTTCCGAATGTCGTGATATTGGAGATCGACCAGTTGGAGTTTGGCATCATTCATACTGAGGCCATTCTTGGTCTTGTAGGCATCAATTAGTGACAATTTGGTAACCCAGTCCACAAGGCGTTCCAACTTCATCGGATCATTTTCGATAGCCGAGACACAGTGTTCCCACATCAACAAGGCTCGGTGCTCTTCTTCTGGAAAGCCACGTTCATCGGCGTAACGAAGTGCCGACGATAGATATTCGCGTTGGATATCAAGCGCGCTCATCTCGCGTCCTGAATGAAGAGCAACTCTGCGACGACAAGTCGTATCGTGGCTGATCTCACGTATCGCCCGAATGGGATTCTCAAGAGTGAGGTCTCGTAAATCCCACTTTGGGTCTTCCAACATTCTCAACATGCAGGCAGTGGAGCCAATCTTGAGAAACGTCGAATATTCGCTCATATTTGAGTCTCCAACGATCACATGTAAGCGCCGATAAAGCTCTGCATCAGCATGTGGCTCATCGCGAGTATTGATGATCGGCCTACTCCTAGTCGTGGCAGAACTGATGCTCTCCCAGATGTGCTCGGCTCTCTGCGAAATAGTGAACTGGGTACCTCTGGCTGAAGGTACTAGTCGACCGGCGCCTGTAAATATCTGTCTTGTTACGAGAAAAGGGATCAGGACTGAAGCGTGACGGCTTCCGTCATCGGATCGTCGCGTTAGGTAATTCTCGTGACATCCATAACTGTTACCCGCTGAATCGGTGTTGTTTTTGAAAAGGTAAACAGTGCCCTTTACCCCTTCTTGTTGGAGACGCTCCTCAGCTGCATTTGCCAGCCGATCGAGGATTGCTTCACCAGCTCTATCGTGCGCCACTACATCGTAAATTGAATCGCATTCAGGAGTTGCGTACTCAGGATGAGATCCAACGTCGAGATACAGACGCGCCCCATTTTCAAGAAACACATTTGAACTGCGTCCCCAGGTCACAACATTGCGAAATAAATAGCGTGACACTTCATCCGGAGTTAAGCGTCTCTGTCCGCGATGCGTGAAAGTAATTCCGTATTCCGTTTCCAGTCCGAATATTCGACGCTTTGTCATTAGCCCTGCAGAAGGTTTTCAACCTCTTCGTCGCTGAGCCGACGGAAGCAACGCCGCGCAGAATTGCGGTCCAGAATTCCGACTTCGAGTTCGCTTGCTGCAATGCTCCGATCGGGACCGGACAAAGATTCAACGGCAATGGACACAGCTTGACCGAGCCTTAGCCCGGTCTTCCAAGTCGCCTTCAATCGATCAGTGACTGCTTCGGCGTCTCCACCTAGCGCTGCAAAGTTGGTTTCGTCGGCCACCGTGCCGTCATAAAGGATGTGGAACATTTCATCGGGTCTGCCATTCAGTGCCACTTCAGCAACAAGTATCTCCACCTCAAGGGGTTTTGGGTCCACTGTGAAAGTGTGACCAATCAGAACCGCATACTCATTGGCGAGGCTGCGAGCGTCTACATCGTCGCGTGAGTACTGATAACCCTGCAGATCGGCATAGCGAACACCCAAACGGCGCAATGCATCGAACTCGTTGAATTTCCCAACTCCCGCAAAAGCAATGCGATCGTAGATTTCGTTGACTTTTCGCAGACTGTTCGACGGATTCTCGGCGACGATTGCTATACCGTCTACGAACCCGACCGCCGCTAAACCGCGGCCGCGGGCGATTCCTTTGCGCGCAAAATCCGCCTTATCCTTCATCGCCTGTTCAGGCGCTACATAAAACGGCATACTCATCGCGCCCCTACTTCGGCGTTGATGGCATCGAAAGCAGCACGCAGGCGATCATCTGACACCCGACTCCAACCTTGAGCGGAGATCTCCGCCACTACCGGATAGATGCCTCGGCGGATATCTGGGCCACCAGTAGCGGAGTCCACATCGGCTGCTTCCCATAAGGATCGACACACAAGCTTGACAGCTTCGTCATTGGAAAGATTTTCCTTCCAACCCATCTTCAAAACCGTTGAGCAATGTACCGAGCCAGATCCAGTGGCCACATATTCCGTTTCTTCGTAGCGTCCACCGGTTACGTCGAAGTTCCAGATACGCCCCTCAGAGCGTCTCGTGTCATATCCACCGAAGATAGGGACAACGACGAGCCCCTGCATTGCAGCCGAAAGGTTTTGACGAATCATGGTCGACAACAGATTTGCTTTACCTTCGAGCGATAGGAGTTTGCCTTCCACCTTTTCGTAATGCTCAAGTGAAAGTTGAAACACCTTCACCATCTCCATTGCAGGACCCGCGGCGCCTGCTATCGCTACTGCACTGAATTGATCAGCTTGCACCACCTTTTCCATGCTCCGATGACTGATCAAATTTCCAGCCGTGGCACGACGATCGCCACCCATCACAATTCCCCCGTGGAAACGGACTGCGACACAAGTTGTGGCGTGTGGAACCTTGTGATCCTGACCAATTGCTGAATAGTCAGGGTTGAGCCCAACTCGATGCAACAATTCCGAGAAACTAGAACCGGGATCTTCGGCGAAATTGAATACGGGTAGGGGCATAGATTCCGAGGCTATTACTACTCGCCGCCCTTTTGCACGTAGGCCCGCACAAACTCTTCGGCGTTGGTTTCTAGTACTTCATCGATCTCATCAAGCAAATCGTCGAGTTCAGCCCTGAGGCGTTGTCCGGTTTCGGATTCAGATCGAGATTCCGTAACCACTTCATTTGACTCCACCGGTGCGTTGGATTTGCGTTGGATACGTTCTGCCATGCCTTGTTCCTACGCCGTAGCGACTTGAAAGTCAACTATTTCGGATTCTTTTCAACCAACACCTAACAAACGAACTAAATCTTGGGTCGTCTCCGCTTTATCCACAAGTGAGCCAATAAGGTCTCGCGTTCCCCTTTGTGGCTCCTGCATCGCAATACGACGCAATTCCCCGCCCCCGATATCCACAACCATGCTGTCCCAGTTGGCCGACACAACATCGCGCGGCCACTTAGATACACATTTCCCTCGGAAATAGGCACGTGTGTCCTCTGGGGGTTCATTGATCGCTAAATCAACCAAAGTTCCATTCACGAGCCGTATCAGGTTTGCCCTACCAGCGAGACACTTCGCGGGTCTCATGTCGTGATACTGCAGATCAAGAAGTTTCAGTTTGGGGTCTTCTCCCACGATTCCGTGTCGCTCAGCGTATGCGGTAATGATTCGTTCTTTGGCAATCCAATCCACTGTCCTTAGAGCAAAGTCGGTCCGGTCATGAATGGAATCAAGAATCTGGGGCCACAACTCAATGAGCAACTGTGCTGATTCTGTTCCAATACATTCAGGGTTTTGCGAGAGGTAATCGAGGGCCAAAGCGCAGATTTCTCGTTGGATATTTAGCGCTGTTTGTTCTTTGCCATTCCGAAGTTCGATCGCACACCGCAATGAAGGATCGGAGCTAACCACCTGAACCGCTTTGACCGGATCCAAGAGTTGAAGCCCCTGAGGAAACAATCCATCTTCAATCATGGCGAGCACAACACATGTGGAAGCCACCTTGAGGAAGGTTGCAGTTTGGCTCATGTTGGCGTCTCCACATATGACGTGTAGACGGCGATACTTACGCGGGTCGCAATGGGGTTCATCGCGCGTATTGACAATGGGTCTTTTTAGCGTCGTTTCCAATCCAACTTCAGCCTCAAAGAAATCAGCACGCTGGGAGATTTGAAAATTGAATGGATTCGCCGGCATATTCGCTCGACGCTGTGATTGATTTTCAACACCAATTTTTCCGGCTCCACAGAAAATCTGCCGTGTAACAAAATGGGCTGTCACACCCTGAACAATGTCGTCGAAATTCACGGCCCGATCTACCAAATAGTTCTCGTGACACCCATAACTGTTGCCTTTGCCATCGCTGTTGTTTTTGTACAACAAGACCTCTGAATCGCCAGGAAGTATTCGGTTCGCCGCGGTGACACTTAGACGCACAATTTCTTCAGCGGCAAGGTCATATTTCAGTACGTCTAATGGCGATGCACATTCGGGAGTGGAGATTTCTGGATGTGCATGGTCAACGTAATATCGCGATCCATTTCGGAGAACCGCATTAACCAAATGCGACTCCACCTCTGGAGGAAACACGTCACGCAGAGCGGCGCCGCGTGCGTCCATCTCGGGATGCTCGGCAATAAAGTCCCAACCCGTAATTGCTGACACACTTTGCAGATAGGCATTGATCAAAATTGAAGAGGCCAGAACCGGATTTTGTTCTGCTCCACGAACCAGAATCCCGTATTCAGTTTCAATGCCCGCGATTTTTCTGATCATGATTTACAGATACTGACCCGCAACCACCGGTTGTATGGCTTTGTTGCCAGGGGCCGCACCAAAAATGGTGCGAATAAATATTATGCGCTCGCCCTTTTTGCCCGACACACGCGCCCAGTCGTCTGGATTAGTGGTGTTCGGAAGATCTTCGTGTTCGCGATATTCCTGACGAACCGCATCCAATATGTCCAATTTGCTAATTCCTCGGACCCCGCCTGCGATCTCTCGTTTGATTGCTGATTTCTTGGCACGTCGCACAATGTTTTCGATCATTGCACCAGAGGCAAAATCGTCGAAATACAGAATTTCCTTGTCACCGTTTTGATATGTGACCTCAAGGAACTGATTTTCCTCACCATGCGAATACATGAAGTTCACCGCGTCATCGATCAGCGACTCAACTGCTACACCCAAATCGCCATTTGAGGAAGAAAGAACATCAGTGGAAATCGGCAGATCACTATTCAGATAGCGTGCAAAGATCTGTTTTGCCGCCATGGAATTTGGCCGCTCAACTTTGATCTTCACATCAAGGCGTCCGGGGCGCAGAATCGCAGGATCAATTAAGTCCTCCCGATTAGTCGCGCCAATCACAATCACATTCTTGAGACCTTCGACACCATCGATTTCCGCCAGCAACTGCGGCACCACCGTGGATTCCATGTCAGACGAAACACCAGTACCACGTGTGCGGAACATTGAATCCATCTCATCAAAAAAGACGATTACGGGCCAGCCTTCTTCGCTCTTCTCGCGTGCTCGCTGGAAAATCATTCTGATTTGTCGTTCGGTCTCACCCACATATTTGTTCAAGAGTTCTGGACCCTTGATGTTGATGAAATAAGAACGACCTTTCTCATCACCAGTGCGTTGGGCGACCTTCTGGGCAAGACTGTTTGCTACAGCTTTTGCAATCAGGGTCTTGCCGCAACCAGGTGGACCATAGAGAAGAATTCCCTTGGGAGCTGGAAGGCGATATTCGGCAAATAGCTCTTGGTGAAGGAATGGAAGTTCAACAGCATCTGCGATCTGGACAATTTGAGTATCCAATCCCCCGATGTCTGAGTAGTGAACATCGGGAACTTCTTCAAGAAGGAGTTCATCGACTTCGGGTTGTGGGAGCCTTTCTAATACGAATCCTGATCGGGTATCCGCGCGAAGTAGGTCACCGGCCCGAAGTAGTTGTCCACGAAGTGCATCGCAGAGTTCGAGTACGCGCTCATCATCACCGCGAGTAGACACGATCACTCGAATTCCGTCTTCGAGAATGCTCTTGAGGGTAACTATTTCTCCAACCCGCTCACTATCAGTAGCGAGAATTACGTTCAGACTTTCATTCAGAACAACCTGTGCTCCTAAATCGAGTGCTTCTGCATTGATCTCGACAGAAGTGTTGACCCGCATCTTGCGGCCGCCTGTAAGAATGTCAACCGACCCATCGTCGTTCTTTGCGGTGATTACCCCATAGGCGGAGGGTGGCTGGCTTAGCTTCTGGACTTCCTCGCGCAGAACCGCAAGATTCTCTCGTGTCTCACGAAGTGCGTCCGTTAGCCGATCATTTCGAGCAAGAGCATCGGCCAGTTGTCCTCGGGTCTCTAGAAGACGCTCCTCAAGGAGCCTGGACCGGCCTGGGAGATCTGCAAGACGGGCTCGGACCTCGGCGACTTCAGCTTGCAATGCAGCCAGGGTCTCAGCCCCGACCTCGTCCGATTGTGATTCATCGGTCATGCCAAATACCTCCCGCACCATGTTTAGCCGAGTCCTCTGTGTAAAGTAAGGGGGTCAATTGAGCCAATAGGAGTTGGAAGCGATGAAGGTTTGGATCGACCAAGATCTCTGCACCGGTGACGGTCTTTGTGAGGAAATTGCCCCATCTGTATTCACCCTGCTCGATGATGGACTCGCATACGTAGTTGAAGGCGACAAAGTTTTCGCGACCGCAAAGGGCAACCCGCAAGGCGCTGACGGCCTAGCTAACATTCCGGATAATCAACTTGATGCCGTGATTGAGTCCGCCGAGGAATGCCCCGGCGAGTGCATCTTTATCGAACCCTGATCAATCCAGCGCCCGACCGTCAAAAAGCCGGTATGTGCCACCATTCTGTGGTCTGGTCGAACTGATTCCCCCTCAATATGCCAAGTGCGGTGCAGAACCTCAAGAGTTCGCGTATCCGTCCATCCCTTTTGCATTCCGTGACGAACCTTTGCAGCCTGCGTGATGCTTGGCGTGTAAGCCAAGAAAATACCTCCGGGTCGCAGCGAACCACTTACATGATCCAGCAGATGCCATGGCTCTGGCAGGTCAAGGATGAACCGATCAAATACACCGTCATC
>JBIIRE010000010.1:0-23214 GCA_044341655.1 Ilumatobacteraceae bacterium
AACTGTGAGTCAATGACCACATTGAAGTTGCCGTTGCAGAATGTATCCCAAGCGGGCTGAAACTCTTCGGGCCGATATGGATCGCTGCCAAGGATCTGAATACCCATGTGGAATGAATAGCCAAGCGAAGGAATCGTCGCAGTGTCACCCGTGGTGTTCCCGCAGTTAACAATGCGACCACGCGGACGCAGCGCAAAAGTTGACTGTGCCCAAAGTGCGGGTCCGACGTGGTCAAAGACCATGTCAACACCACGGCCCTCGGTGTTTGCTCGCGCGAACCCTGTGACATCCTCGGTACGGTTGTTGCATACAGCTGCGGCACCAAGCTCGAGTGCACGCTCACACTTTTCGGCAGAGCCAGCAGTGGCAAGAACCCGTGCTCCTCGGGCGACCGCGAGCTGGATACCGGCCACAGACACGCCGCTACCTGCAGCGTGAATCATCACGGTTTCACCGGGCTGTAATTTCCCAACTTCAAAAAGGGCGTGCCAAGCGGTCAGATAACAAGTGGGAAATGTTGCTGCATCTTCAAACGACATCGAATCAGGAATGCGATAAACGTGAGTCGACGGCACGAGACAGAGTTCGGCGTAACCGCCTGCCACTGTTGCACCAATGACACCAAGATCACCGTAGAAGTCGCCCATGTTGGCGTAAGCCGAGCCATCAGGTACTCCGGCAAGTGAAGGGTCAACGACCACGCGCTCACCCACTTTCGCGTTTGCAACCGCAGATCCAACCGCAACGATCTCGCCTGCCACATCCATGCCGGCAATGTGGGGCAATGTGAAACCTGGCATTGCGTACCAACCATTGCGCTGAACCACATCAAGGTGGTTAAGTGCTGCTGCATGCACCCTGACCACCACATCGTGTGTTCCCGGATTTGGATCTGGACGGTCGCCATAGTTCAACACTTCTGGGCCACCAGGTGCGTCGTACCAAACTGCTTTCATGTTTTTCCTCTGTTCGGCTTTTCTATTTGAGTCCACGAATGAACGGTTGTGCGAGTGCTCTTGGCTGTCGAGTGTGCTTGGCAAAGATGAGCATCACGATGATGGTTGCCAAGAATGGAAGCGATGCCAGAAGTTGGCTGTTCAGGCTGTAGCCAAGGATGTTGGGCAAATTGAGACGCAATGCATCCACATATCCGAACAACAAACACCCCGCCACCGCACCACGAAGGGTCCAACCACCGAAGATCACCGCTGCAAGCGCGATGATTCCTTTACCGCCGATATTGCTGCTCTCAAAACGACCCACCTGGCCAAACAGATAGACCGCGCCACCAATCCCTGAAGTGAGTCCGGCGATCAAGATTGCCTGACGACGACGCGCATTCACATTGATGCCACTCACGTCAGCCGCCTGCGGATCTTCACCAACGGCGCGAATTTCCAGACCCCACGAAGTGCGCATTACCAACCACCAGATCATGGGAATTAACACATAGATGAGGTACATCGGCCAACGTTGAGCAAACAATGCCGGACCAATTTTTGGAATATCTGAAAGCAACGGAATCTCAACCACATTTGCGAGCTTCGTGCTCAAATCAAACTTGGGTTGCAAAAAGGCCGCAACACCAAGCAACAAGATGTTCAGCGTGAGACCAATTCCGAACTGATCGGCACTTAGGTAATGGCTGAGGTATCCCTGCAACGAAGCCACCAGCATGCCAACAATGGCACCCACTGCAATCGCTAATGCGAAGTTGGTGGACTCCGTGTAAGCAATTGCGGCACCAAAATGACCGCCAAGCAGCATGGCCTCAACGGAGATGTTGATCGTGCCTGCACGCTCGGCGACCCACTCACCTACGGCTGCGAACGCAAGCACGGCAGCGAGTCGGAATGTGCTTTCGTACAACGGCCCATTGGAGAGGATGTCACCCATGAATGCGAGCATGATCAGGTCCTCTCCGTCAGGTTCGCCAGCGCTCGGCGCTTTCGGCGCAGTTCACTGATTGCCGGCGGAATAAATAGCGCTACCACCAGCAGTGCACGAACAACATCGACCAATACACCTTCGATGCCTGCCACCGAAAGGAAGGTGGATGCACTACGCAGGCCAGCAAACACCAGCGCCACTGGGATTGCTGCGATTGGGTTGTTGCGGGCCACTAGCGCCACGAGCAAACCATCCCAGCCGGCATTGGATGCAAAACCCGAGGAGAACTTGTACTGGGACTCCCCGCCAGCAAGCATCATCGAACCGGCCAATCCTGCAGCCGCACCTGATACAAGTATCGCAGCCATGCCGTAGCGAGTTTCCGAAACACCTGCCCTACGTGCCGTGCGCGGATTCATGCCGAGCATTTTCAGACGAAATCCCCACACGGTGCGGGTCAGCACCCAGGCGGCAACCACTGCAATGATCAATGCAATCGGAACACTTAACGGGAACTTGTTACCAAAGATTTCAATAATGCCAAGTCGCGATTTCGGCGCTGTCACATCGCTGAGTAGCAAACGATTCGGCTCACCCGGTACCACGTTCAACAACAGTTGGCGCCTCGTGAGTGTGTAAGAAGCAATCTGCGAAGAGAGATAGACCAGCAGCAGTGTCGACAAAACAATTGGAATCTTGCGCCAGTAGTAAAGCCAGCCAGCAATACCTGCCCACACCGCACCAACGATTGCGCCGACAATGAGACCAACGATCAACATCGCAGGGTTGCCGGGCTGGATTTTGGTCAGTACAAATGCAGCACCTGTGGTTCCCACCAATAACTGGCCCTCTTGACCGATGTTTACAATGCCTGCACGCGTTGCAACAATGCTGCCCACCGCCACGATCAATAGTGGCGCCATTCGACGCAGAGTTTCACCCCATCGCCCTTTACTTTGGAACGCGCCGTCAAAAATCGCCTCAACGGCACGGGTCCACGAGGAACCATTGAACTCGATTAAGAGTGCGGAGATCGCCAATGCGAGCACCACGCAAAGAACATAGAGGCCAAGGAGCTCAACCTGGTCCCTGGTGAGTTTGAGGCGTGCAAGCACACCTTTGCTAGTGGTCATTGAGCGCCCCCCATGAGCATGCCAAGGCGCTCCAGATCAACATCTTTGTTTGGCATCTCACCGATGATCGCTCCGCGATACATCACAACGATTCGGTCAGCGAGGTGCAGAATTTCCTCGAGTTCACTAGAGATAAGTAGAACCGCAACTCCTTGATCGGCCGCCAAGCGCAAACGATCACCCATGTATTCGATGGCGCCCACATCCAAACCTCGGGTTGGTTGAGCTGCCACCAGAACTTTTGGATCTGCAGACAACTCTCGTGCCAGCACGACTCGTTGCTGATTGCCTCCAGAAAGTGTCCACATCGGTGCATCTGGAGATTGGCATGAAATGCCGAACTCGGCGATCAATTTCTCAGCATTATCCCGCACTGTGTCAGCTTCAACGACACCGCGATGGGAGACCTTCTCAAGCCCTGCTAGGACAAGGTTTTCGGCCACAGACATGTTGAGCACACATCCCGAATCGTGACGATCCTCAGGGATCACGGCAATGCCGACGTGTGCCATGGCGCCTGCACCGCCCTCTTTAACGGGCACACCATTTACTTCGATGGTGCCGACGTTAAAGCTACGCAGACTTGAAAGCACATCGGCAAGCACGCGTTGACCGTTGCCCTCCACACCCGCAACACCGACAATCTCACCAGGGTAAACCTCTAGCGAGAGGTCATTCAGCTCAACACCTTCTTTACGGCTTGAGACTGACAGTCCTGAGATCTTGAGCCCGGGTGTACCAGTTTTTGCTGCCGATACGGCAGGCGCGGACGAAGGCGTGGCGCCACGAAGCTTGACTTCGCGGCCAACCATGGCACGAGCAAGCTCTTCTGGCTTTGTGCCGCTGGTCTGCATCGACGCAACCAGTTTTCCATCCCGCATGATGACCACATCATCGGTGGCATGCAGAACTTCTTCAAGTTTGTGACTTACAAGCGCCACGGTGCGTCCCTCTAATTGGACCACCTGTCGCAAAACCCGAAAGAGCATTTCGCTCTCATCAGGTGTGAGAACCGAGGTCGGTTCATCAAAGATCAAAATTTTTGGATTGCGTCGCAGGCACTTGATGATCTCAATGCGCTGACGCTGCCCAGCTGACAAATTGCCCACGGTCGCATCGGGATCAATGGCTAGACCATACTGATCACCAATTTCACCAACAAGCTGCCTGGCGCGCTTGCGGTCAAGGCGCATACCACCTTCACCGAGAATCACGTTTTCCCACACAGTTAATGCATCAACCAGGCTGAAGTGCTGATGCACCATTCCGATACCCAGATCGGCTGCTTGTTGTGGGCTTGTGATGGTCACTGGCTGGTCACCAATGCGAATTTCACCGCTGTCAGGTGTGACCAATCCAATGAGAATTTTCATCAGAGTTGATTTGCCAGCTCCGTTCTGGCCGAGAACTCCATGGATGCGACCTGCATCCATGGAGAAACTCACTTCATCGCAAGCCTTCAGGACTCCGAAAGTTTTCGTGATTGCCGTCATAGAAACGGCAAGTGAGGGGGCCGAAGCCCCCTCACCTACTCGTTCATTCGGAATTGAAGACGTCACCGAATCAGCCTGCGTAGGCCTGGCCCTTGATCGCGCCGAACTGGGCAGCCATCTCGCCTGCCTGGATCTTTGCGTAGACCGCGTCCATCGCTGCTTGCTGTTCATCGGTTGGGTCACAAATGACCGCACCAGGTGATCCGCCGGGTCCAACACTGTCGCCAGGACGGAACGTCAGCTTCTCGCCTTCGCTGAAGGTGCCTTCAGCAATACGGTTCATTGCTTCGATGATGTAGTCGCCACCGTCAAACTTCACGGCAATCTGGTACGAAAGGTCGGTGCGCTCGCAAGCGTCGGCCTTTCCTGCAGACATGGTCACGATGCCGTCAGCATTTGCAAGCTGAACAATGGCTTCGTGTGCGCCGTCAAGGTATGGGTTCACAGCACCAAGACCAGCGGCCTTAGCGGAGTTGTACGCCTCGGTTGCACCTGCGGTGTTGGCGAAGTCATATGGATAGCCACCGGTTGCCACGTAGCTAAATGTGGCTTCTGGCAGTGCGTCCTTCAGACCGAGCTCGTATGCGAGGTATGCCTCTTTTTCGAATGGCAGGTCACAGCATCCGAGGAATGTAACAGCCTTGTTCTCGGCGTCAGCCAAGAGGAGACCTGTTGCATAGCCAGCGGTGTAGTTGATCTCTGACGAATCGTCGAGAGTCTGAGCGAGGCCCGGAAGGTCCTTGCCATAACCAGCACCACAGTTGCAGTACCAGAAGATGTCAGCGTAGGTCTCGGTCAGAGTGTCAAGTGGGCCAGCGATTTCACTCGCTGCCACCACGATCACGTCTGCACCCTGCTGAGCAAGTGCTTCCAGTTTTTCTGCTGACTGCTCTGCTTCAATTTCGTCAACAACGATCGGCTCTGGAAGACCATTTGCCTCGGCAAATGCCTTCACGCCATCAACTGTTGCCTGCACGTACGCACCGTCATTGGCCGGACCAGCAGCAGCAACACCGAATTGCACGTCGCCGTCTGCGTCAGCATCCAGCATCATGATCTTCTCGTTGATTGTTGTTGTTGTTTCTTCAGCGGCAGACGTAGTCGTGCTGTCGCTGTCGCTGTCGTCGCTGCATGCGCTGATCAACAATGCCGAAGCACCAAGAACTGCGAATGCAAGTCGCAACTTTCCTTTCATTTTCCCTCCAATTGATTATTGGTCTATTTATTCTTACCGTTTTTGACGGCTCGGTAATCACCGGATTAATTAGTTACTCATTGAGAAATTGCTTGGATCCCCTCCCCCAGATCCTGGAGCTACCTCCTCAGCCTTGCCACCACGTCCGCCTTGTGGCGATACGCAGAATTAAGGCGCTCACCTGAGGTGATCGCCGAGAGCACTTTTTCTTCCGCCTCTTCGTATTCGGTGGCGGCAAGAAGAACTTCCTGCAATTCGTTCGCTTTGATGCGCACACACCCAGAGTCATCAAGCACCACGTGATCACCAGGTGCTATTTCGCACCCACCGATGTTCACCACGGTGCCCACACTGACCACATGAGCATGACCCAGTGGGCCAACAACTGCGGTACCACTTGCATACATGGGAAATCCCAGCGCGGCAACGGCCGGCAAGTCACGAACAAAGCCATCCACTGCGACACCTGCAAACCCAGCTTGCATTGCTGCCGAAGTAAGAATCTCTCCCCAGATTGCTCCGCGAATATCAATCGCACCAGCGATGACAAGAACCTTGCCTTTGTGATCACCAGACAGGAGTTCATACATCGGCTTGAAGTCCGCACCACTCTCACGACTCTCCATCTGCACAGTCACAACTTCCGCCGATGCGCGACAGTTCGCAGGCACAATCGCTGAGAGGGGTGGCGTAAGCCAACCATCTTGCTTGCGCAACGAAAGCACATCAGCGATTGCTGAAACGGATGCGGTGGGTACGTTCATCGAGGAGTCAGCCAGCCTTCTCTGAAACCACAGTCAGACGACGGCCCGGCCAGTTGCGGCGGTAGCGCTCTACAAGCCACTTATTGAATTGCACGTGGCTTTCTTCTTGCCAGGAGTACCGGCCCCGAGGCGCGAATTGTGAATGCATGCCGCGCTGAACCTTCGTGGTCGCATCCTGGTCTTGTTTCACAAACACCTGCACACCGGCATCACTCATTTCGTACAAGTACTCAAACATCGGGTGTTCAAGTGCCGATGGGTGGAACAGATAACCAATCTCAACGTCAATGGTATCCGGAGTTTTTGGATGCACGATAAAGAAGAACGCCTGATCTGGAGCAGTTCCAAAGCACAGAGTCGGTGGCATCAATGCAAAGGTCGACCGCCAACGCTCTTCTTCGGTCAATTTCGGAAAGATCGGCATTAGCGCCTTGGTAGTTGCATTGAATCCACCATCAATGTGGGTGTAACCATTCGTGCGGAACATCACACCAGAGTCATCGGACCACGGCACCGGAAAAGCCGCCATGCTGCTTGGGCAGAAATCTTGAATGGTGTGATGGAGACGGTTGGCGTGATAGCCATCGTTGAAATTCTCCATCATCACTTTCCAGTTCCATGGCAAATCACGCAATGTGAAAGTGCCCGGGCAAACGGTCTGTTCCAGTTCATAGTTGGCAAGGAACGGCTCGTAGCGGGACATCGTTGGGCCAAAGGGTTTGGCGTCATTGTCGAAGTTCACCATGATGAAGCCCTGCCAAAGCTCAACTTTCAGAGTGGGCATTCCCCATTCCTTCTTGTCGAAGTTTGCGGTCTTCTCCATCGCTGGCGCTCCAAGCAGACGTCCATCAAGGCCGTAAACCCACATGTGGTACGGGCATGTGAACGTGCCACAGTTGCCGCTGTCTTCACAGATCTGCATTCCACGATGACGACAAATTGACGAAAAGGCATTTACATTGCCGGTCTTGTCGCGGGCAACGATTAGTTGTTCTCCGTTGAGAGTTGTTGTGAAATAGTCCCCGGCGTTGGGGATACGGCTCGCCCGACCCGCACAAAGCCACTCTTGATTGAAAATTGTGCGGCGTTCAAACTCAAGAAACTCGTCGCTTGTGTAGATCTCAGGCGGCATGGTCTCAGCCGTCGACACATCGGTAATTGACGCATCAAATGACTTGAGTAGTTCATCGGTGAGAATTGTCATCGTTCCTCGTTTCTTTCTGTTGAACCAGCTGCAACGCTGGCCCTACACCTTTTGCTTTTCATCCACGTTTCCCACTGACCCCTTCAGGAGGAACTTGCGGATCTTGCCGACACTTGTACGCGGGAGTTCATCCACAAAGGTAATGTCCCGCGGACGCTTGGATTTGCTCAGGCGCGCCTCACACCAAGCGTGTAGTTCATCAATAGTTGGCGCTGATGATGGGTCACGTGCCACCACAAAACCAACCGGGACTTCATCGCGAATGTCGTCGGGTTGCCCCACGACGGCTGCTTCGAGAATTGCTGGATGCGCAGCCAGCACTTGTTCTACTTCAACTGTTGAAACGTTCTCACCAGCAACTTTGAGAACGTCAGCACGCCGACCATCGAAATAGTGACGTCCGTTCTCATCGCGTGTGGCGCGATCACCGGTTAAGAACCAGTCTCCACGGAAAGACTTTGCCGTGGTCTCTGGGTCATCCAAATATCCAGCGAACAATGTGACGCCACGAGTTCCACCGCAGACGATCTCACCGATTTCGCCCACAGCCACAGAATTACCTTCTCCATCCTGAACGTCCACAATGCAGTCAGGTGATACAAAGCCCATCGAGTTCGGAATCGGATCCCTTGCTTCATCGGTCAAGACCGCGGGAATCGTTTCAGTCATCCCGTATAGCTGCCGGGGGCGACACCCCAATAGGCCTGACAACTCGTCATATTGGGAATCCGAGATATTCATCGCATACCAACAATGCTTGAGCCGAAGGCCAGGCACGGGGTCACCTCCACGAGCAAGAATCATTCGGATTGGTGCGGCGAACAAGCTTGCATGAGTAACGGAATGGTCTTTTGCCTGCTGCAGGAATCGAGTTGCGCTGAAGGTGTGCATCAACGCAACCGAGGCTCCAACTGCAATTGCTGAAGCAAACGAGTAGTACTGGGCATTGGCATGAAATAACGGCAACACCACGAACTGGCGATCACCAGATTCGAGTTGAGCGGCAGTAGCCATCACCTGACCCGCAAATGAGTAATTAGCTTGTGTGATCTCAACACCCTTGGGGCGACCCGTTGTGCCTGAAGTAAACATCACAGCAAGACGCTCGAGTCGATCAAGACTTGGCCACTCAACGTGCGAGCCAATACCCAACACATCGAGATCACAGTCGTCTTCATCGACAACAATGACCGGAAATGCACTATTCACTGCGGCCATGAATTCAGCCTGGCGATGCACAGAACAGATGCCGACACGCGTGTTGGTGCGGCTCTGATGCTCAATGAGCTCCTGTGTGCGGCTTTGTGGATCTGATGGCACGATCCAGGCCCCGAGTCGCGCACATGCGAGCCAAGTTGCCACGAATGCGGGCGAGTTTGTCAGCGCAAGATTGACCGAATCACCCTTGTTCACACCACGTGAGACCAGTGCATGCGCCATGCGGCCAACAAGGGCATCAAACTCCCCATAGGTCCATTCGTGCACTTTGCCGTCTGAGCGTTCAAAGACAAGGAAAGTTGCATCGGTACGTGCAGCGACAGCGTCGCGCCAAAGATCACCGAAACAAACTCCCTTTGTGTCAATCATTCACATATCCCCCAACAACCGAGCCCTTTAGGCTTGGCCGTACCCTCCACCACCTGGAAGGTCAAGGCGCACACGATCGCCGCTCTTTAATGCGACGCGTGCCTGTGTGCGCACTGGTTCATCGTTCACTGTGAAGTTGCCCGCCTCGCCTGCTTCGCCGCCAAAGATTCCCTCGGGTGCAACAGCAAGACGCGATGTAACAGCGTTCAACTGCCAACCCTTCGACGCATCCACTGTGAACTCCACGGTCTGGCCAAGGCCACCAATGGTCCTGCCCTTGCCACCTGAGCCCGGGCGCAGTTCTTTGCGATAGAAGCGAATCGGAGCGGATGCCTCAACCACTTCAACCGGCACAGCAGAAACTCCCGTTGGATAGGAGGTCGCTGAAAGACCCGGCTTTGTTGCGCGAGCGCCGACGCCCCCGGCGTAAGTGAACATCGAGGTGATGAATGGCCGACCATCGTCGTAGTTGCCACTTACCTGCATGGTCCACACCGCGCCAGCACCTTCTGCCATCGCCGATTCAGGACGAATCTGAGCGAGTGCTTTCAGCAATGCGTTGGGAAGGAACATGCCAACCACATGACGCGCGGTACAGGGTTGCGGCGAAACAGCATTAACGATTGACCCAACTGGAGCCTCAACAAGAATCGGAGCAAGACTGCCAAAGTTATTGGGCAAGTCAGGGTTCAAAACTGAACGCACAGCGAATGTCGTATATGCGTGGGTGTAATTACGCACGACGTTGATGCCATAGGGGCTCGCGCCGGATGACCCGGTGTAATCAACAAGTATCTCGCCTTTTTCGGCGTCAACCTTCACCGCACATGCAATGTGGATGCGGCTGCCATCGGCGAGATCCAATTCGGCTTTGGAGCTGTAGGTTCCCGAAGGCAGTTCTTTGATAGCGGCACGTGTAGCTGCCTCACTGCGGTTGATGATTTCATCGGCAAGCTCTTCGATATCAGCGAGATCGTGTTGCTCGAGAAGTGCGAGCAGTCGGCGCGCACCAACTTCGCCAGATGCCATCTGTGCCTGCAAGTCACCTGCCATGTGATCTGGCTGACGCACGTTGGAGAGAATGAAACGCCACACGTCGTGGTTGCGCTCACCGCCAATCATCAAGCGACAAATTGGAATCCACAAACCCTCTTCAAAAACATCGCGTGCACCTGCACCAATTCCATACCCACCTACGTCGGTGTGGTGAATGGTCGAACCAAAGAATGCGATCACCTCGTTGCCCTTGAATACTGGGCACAGAACAGTTACGTCAAGCAGCTGACCCGCGGTTTTGTACGGATCGTTCGTAATGAGAACATCACCGGGCTTCAGACTGCTGATGGGGTATTCGTCGAGAATTGCGCCAGCTGCACGAGCGAGTGAATTGATGTGACCAGGGGTGCCAGTGACAGCTTGTGCCACCATGCGCCCACGCTTGTCAAACACCGCGTTGGCGAGGTCGCCTGCTTCGCGCACAATCGGTGAAAATGCGGCACGTTGAAGTGCGCGCGCTTGTTCATTAACTGTGGCGATCAAGCTCTGCCAAAGAACCTCGAGTTCAATTGGGTCAAAAGTGCGCTTTCCCATCACTTCACCTTCCTATCTGCAATAAGAGATCCGTCTTCGCCTACCGTGACGGTCCAGTTGGGACGGATCACTGCGGTCGTTTCGCGTTCTTCCACGATTACTGGGCCTTCGATTTTCTGACCAATCCCGATGTCGCCGCGACGGTACACGGGGGTGTCAATCGCTGCGCTGCCACGCGAGAACCGAACGGGTCGGGTGCGATGTGGCTTACCAGCGGTGCGAGAAAACTCTGCCAACGGCTCAAACTCATTCGCCTTTGAATAAGCCGACAACCTCCAAGTAACGGCCTCAACTCCAACATCTGGAATTGTGAGTCCATAAATACGGCGATAGTCCTCTTCAAAAGCTTTAACGACCTGCTCATTTGAAGCGGGCCACTTATCGCCTTCGCCAACCCAGATGGTTATCTCATTGCCTTGGCCGATATAGCGCGCGTCGATGCCATAGCGGAACACAACTGATCCCGGATCAACTCCCGCTGCGATCAACACGCGGCGGCCTTCGTCACGCAATTCATCCAAGAGTCGGTCACGTGCTGCTGCGTCAATTCCATCAATTGGTCGCACCATTGACCGCGCGAGGTCAATACGTACTGGTGATACGAGTGTTCCAAACGCTGAGAGCACCGAAGCATTAACGGGAAACACCACTCGGGGTGATTCAAGAAGTTCAGCCACACCACATGCGTGCACGGGGCCCGCACCACCGAATGCCAACACCGTGACACCACGAAGGTCAGCACCCAGCTCGACTGCATGCATTCGTGATGATGCCGCCATGTTCTGGTTAACCAGTTCGTGTACTCCAGCGGCTGTATCACTGGTCGGGAGCCCGAGACGATCGGCAATCCTCTTCAACGCTGCTTCGGATGCAGCGAGATCGAGCGGCATGTCACCGCCAAGGAAAAATTCGGCATCCAGCATGCCGAGAGCCAAGTCGGCATCGGTTACTGCAGCGTGCGTGCCGCCGCGTCCGTAACACGCGGGTCCAGGATCAGCACCGGTGGATTCAGGACCAACCTTCAACAGTCCGAGTTCATCAACCCAAGCCTGACTTCCGCCACCTGCACCGATTTCAACAAGGTCAACCGATGGAACCGAAACTGGAAAGCCTGAGCCTTTCTTGAAGCGGTAAATACGCGCGACTTCAAAAGTGTTGGTCAACTCGGGTTCTCCATCAGTGATCAAGCATGACTTGGCGGTGGTGCCACCCATGTCAAAGCACAGCAGGCGTTCCTCACCGTGTCTGCGAGCAAACCAACTACCTGCCAAAGCACCTGCTGCGGGGCCGGACTCAACGAGTCGAATCGGGGTGCGGGCAGCATCATCGGTGGAAACAACACCACCATTGGAGAGCATCATCAACACCGATCCACCGAAACCTTCGGCAGCAAGCCACTTGGTCAGCTCGTCCAGGTACGGGCCGATTACCGGCATCGTGGCCGCATTACACGCGGTAGTGATCATGCGCGGATATTCACGGATCTGCGGCGATACCTCCGATGACACACACACAGGAACACCGAGTTCCATGCGCAAGTAGTCGGCGATCGCACGCTCATTAGCTGGGTTGGCATAAGCATTGATTAGGCAAATACCTACTGACTCAACTTTTTGCGCGCGGAGCGCATCGGCGATCTTCTTGAGATCAGCAGCAGATGGTGTTTCAACAACTTCACCGAAGGCTGAGGTGCGCTCGGAGATCTCGACAATTCGTTCACGCGGAATCGGTGGATCCGGAAACTCAATCTGCAGGTCATACATGTCGTACCTGTGCTCATCACGGATGAGGAGGGTGTCGCCGAAACCAGATGTAGTCACTAGACCTGCTCGACCCACTTTGCCTTCAATCAATGCGTTGGTGATCAAAGTTGTGGCATGCACAATTGGTGCCGTGATGTCAGAAGGTTTAACACCGGCTTTGGCCAACAACTGACGCACACCCGTACGCACACCATCCAATGGCGCGCTCGGCGTGGTGAGAGTTTTGTCCACAACAACCCGGCCCGATTCACGGTCCATAAGAACCACGTCGGTAAAAGTGCCGCCAATGTCAACGGCCAAGCGCCAATCTGCAGAAGTCATTTTGTTTTCCTCACTCACTCTCAGACGTCGGTTCGCACTGGTGCGAAAACATCAAGAATCCAAACTTCGTCATATTCCTTATCGCCAACAAAAATGCTGTCGCCGTGCCAGATGGACTTCGGGGCGAGATAGATCTCACCTTCTCCGAGTACCACTCGCTCTTCTGACTCCTTGTCGCCGATACGAAAATCGAGCTGGCCGCGCATAATCACGCCGAGCTGTTCGTTCTCAGCGTGCTGATGCATGTAAGAGCCGCGACTACCACCCTTTATGCGCCAAAACCACAGCTGAAGGTTGTCGCCGGTTACGACTCGTCGACGGAATCCCGGGCGATCGGTTTCTTTAAATTCGGCTTCATCAAAGAAGTAGCAGTACTGATTTGTGAGGTTCATTTTCTTCCTTACTTGAGACGTTCCAGCATGCGCTGCTCCACATCCCATAAGTGGGCGGAGACAGCTGTTTCAGTCATCGCGCGATTTCCAGCGAGAATCGCAGCAGCAATGTTTAGATGGGCTTTGCTTGACGAAGCGATGATGTCAATCACTTCGTCCTTGTTGTTTTCGTCATATAGCAATGATGCGAACTCTTCTGATGAAAAGAGTGAAGCCAGGGCCTGCTCGTAAACATCCAGCAAAACGGGGTTTTCGCATGCCGCCGCAATTGCTTGGTGGAACTCGCGGTCAATGAGACGAAACTCTTCGATTCCGCTTGCTTGACGATTGGCGATTTCTGAAATTTGGCGTCTCACACTTGCGCTCGCGCGCTCAGCAACGAGCCCGGCAAGAGCGGGTTCAATCACGCGGCGCACTTCAAACAAGTTGCTAATCGTTGCTTTGCGGGTGTCAATCGCGAGTTCCAGAGTTGGTGTGGCACTTGCAATCACTGCACGATTGCCCTTTCGCACTACGTAACCCGACGCAATGAGTCCTTGTATGGCCTCGCGCACTGAGGTACGGCCTACTCCAAACTCGTCACATAACACGCGTTCCGCAGGCAGGAGATCACCAACTTTGAGTTCATCTCTTCGGATTGCATCAATGATGCGCTCACGAACATCAGCCGCAATGGTCCGGCGCTCAACGTGTTCAAAGGTTGAGTTACTCACGAGAGTCCGTGTTTCGCGAAGTATTTTCTGTCAGCTTCCAGATCCAGTGGGCGAATAATCGCCTGGTGGGCCATGTCTCCCCAATGCTCTGGTGGAACAAGCCACATAACTTCGAACTCATGGCCGTCGGGATCAAGCGAGTAGAGGCTCTTGTTCACGCCGTGGTCACTTGCCCCGACCAGTGCGCCTGCTGCGGCAAGTTTCAATCGCATTTCCTCAAGCTCGGTCAGCGTGGCAACTTCCCAAGCAATGTGGTACATCCCAACTGTGCTCTTGCCAGCCGGACTCGGCCCAGCACCTGAGCCGATTGCAAAAAATGCGATGTCATGATGATTCTCAGAAAGCGGAGCGCGCATAAATAGGTAGTGCCCGCCTGGATCCTCGGACATGGTTTCGAAGTCGAGCACCTCGGTGTAGAACCGCTTAGTAACTGCGATGTCGCGTACGTAGAGCACCGCATGGTTCAAGCCTTTGATCGGCAACTTTTACCCCTCCGCTGGAATCAGGACCGTGCCTTTACAGCCGCTAGGGCTTCGGGGCTCGGTCTGATTGTCAGACCATAACACCGCGACCATTTGGTCGCAAATGGGAACACCGCGACCAAATGGTCGCAAATGGGTCTATTCGGCGGCCTCTTGGCGTCGCTCTCGCATCCTGTTCGCCACTTTGCCAAGACGCTCAACGTGCTTCAGCAATGACTCGCGGGCCTGTTCGGCGGCCGCGGACAAGCCCTGCACTTTGTCCACCGCCCACTGCTTCGTGACCAGCGGCTCAATGATGCGATCGTGGTGAACGCTGAGGTCATAGATGCCTTCATTGGCGATCTGTCGGGCATGTTCAGCAAATCCCGGGATGCCAGTACCTGGCATTGCGAAACTACGAATTTGATTCGAGAGCGACTCCATCGCACGACTCGGATTGAGCTTGAAAAGCGATGTCACGAGATCGCGATAGAACAAGTGGTGCTTGTTCTCATCAGCGGCGAGACGCATCATGACTTCATAACCCGCTGGATCCTCCAACGCGGCACCGGTGTTCCTATGCGATACGCGGGTAGCGAGTTCCTGCACGGCCACGTAGCACATTCCGTCAACTGCGTTCTCCGGCTCAGGCACCAAACCACTGCTGACCTGCGCCATGCGCGCCTGCTCCAACTCCGATGGATCCACCAATCCACTGATGGTGACGTAGTCACGCATGGCTATTGAATGGCGCCCTTCCTCGGCAGTCCACCTACGGCCCCACTCACCCCATGCCGAGTCAGAACCAAAGATTCTTGAAAGTGTGCGTGAATACCAAGGAAGGTTGTCCTCGGTGAGGAGATTCACCATCAAAGCCGAGCGCACACCGGGCGCTACTGAATCACGGCGGTAGCCGAATCCCCTCTCGCGTAATTCGTTCCCACGTTCCCACGGAACGACTTCATGCGGGAACCATTCAATGGCGCTCTCAAGGTGCCGCTCCAGCAGTTGCTCAGCGACTGGAGTCAACTCATGAAGTACTGCGGCATCCTGCATGGAGACAACCTAGGACAAATTTGCGCCAATACACAGTCAGAGGGACAGATCGTAAGGTGAGAAGTAGTGATATTTGATATTCAGATCAACCAAGGGGCGGCACCGTGGTCAGTTGTCCGTGCGGCGTTACATGATGCTGAGACCGCAGGCTTTGCAAATGTGTGGGTTCTTGATCACATTTCGTCGTTTGGTGACGCCGATATCTCAATGCTCGAGTGCTTCACCACGCTTGGCGCCATCGCTGAATCAACTTCAACAATTGGTCTTGGCAGCCTCGTAGCTAATGCACAATTGCGCAATCCATCGCTCCTGGCCGCATGTGCTACTTCACTACAAAACATCTCTGGCGGACGCTTCACACTCGGCATCGGCGCAGGTGCGGCATCAACCGGGCGGTGGAGCTCAGAGATGAAAGAGATGGGAATTGTCTCACCGACACGCATGGCCGAACGCCACGAACATCTTCTCCAAGTACTTGCGACATGCCGCTCACAGTGGAGTGGTGAAAAACAAAATATGCCTAAGCCAATTACTCCGCCACCAGTGATTCTTGGTGTCAACTCAGTTGAGCTGGCCGAAATCGCGGTTGCTATTGCCAATGGCATGAACATTCGATCCAACCACCCCAAGCTTGAGGAAATTGTCAGTGGAGTGCGATCCAAAACTGAAGACCGACCAGATTGGTCCACTTCGGTTTGGACGATGTGGGACACCAATCTTCTAAACCACTCTGACGCTCGCATCCCTCGTTGGATGGAACTCGGCATCGACCGCGTGGTGCTTGTGTGGACTCCAAAGGCTGGGTCAATTGGTGAAATTGGCCGCGTTAATCAGTGACGATCAGTAAATCCGAAACACGCTCTTAGATTCGCATCAGTTAGCACCTGGCTAGGTGTGCCAACTGCAACCACTCGGTGCGCCAACAACATGACAAGGTCTGCATCTTCTGCATCTTCAAGATCGTGCGTGGCTAGCACCACCGCACAACCCCGGCTGCGTTCTTCACGCAATATTTGCTTAACTGCTTCGCGCCCATTGGCATCAAGACCTGCGGTCGGCTCGTCGATCAACAAGACATCAGCTTCACGTGCAAGCACTTGTGCGAGGTGCGTGCGTTGCTGTTGTCCACCTGACATCTCTGCCAACGATCGATTGGCAATGGCATCAACACCGGTTCGCTGCATCGCTCTTTCAACGGCTTCTGAATCAATTGCGGTGCTGCGACCCAATAGCCCTTGGCGCGCAAAGCGACCCATGGCCACGATGTCTTTTGCTCGCAACGGTAGAACTCCTGAAGTTTTTGGATGTTGCGGCAAGTAGGCCACATTTTCAGGACTTGACCCAGGCAACTCCCCTAACACCAAAACCTCGCCATCAACAGGCGCGATGATGCCCGCAAGTGTCTTTAGCAGAGTGCTCTTCCCTGAACCATTGGTGCCGATTAAAACCATCAGGCCACCTGGTTGAAGATCAAAGTCCACGTGTGAAATGACACCCAGGTTGCCGTATCCGGCACAGAGTGACTTCGCCACGATGCTCGCGCTCATCAGAGACCCCTACCTGGTGCTGCGTGATTGTGGTCATGGTCGTGCGTGTGAAGGTGATGCCCGACCTCGATCTCACGAGGTCGGCTGAGGCGAATCACTTCTTGGATAGTCATAACCACCAGAAAGATTGCTACCGCCACAACAATCACAGTGGCCCCAGCTGCAAGATCCGCGTGATAACTAATCGTCAAACCCGCGTAGGTAGAAACACACCCCGTGATGAACGCAATCAGCATCATCGTCTGCAGTCTGCGAGCAAGCAGAGCACCAGTTGCCGCTGGCGCAACCAGCATCCCAAAGACAAGCAAAGTGCCCACGGCATTGAACGAAGCAACTACGGTCACTCCAATCAGTGCATGCAGAACAACCTGAGTCTTAGAAGGTGAAAACCCTGAGGTGCGAACTAGGTCGGCATCCATGCATGAGAGAAGAAATGGGCGACGCGCCACGTACACGACCGCACCAACTGCAAGCACAGTAATTACCAGCCAGAAGATGCGTGCAGTTGACACTGCGAGAATCTCACCAAAGAGCACCTGTGTGAGATCACCGCGAAAGTCGTCTGATTTTGAGATCACCATCACGCCAATCGAAAGCATCAACACAAACATGAGGCCGATTGCTGTGTCGTTACTCAATCGCGTGCGCTTTGATACCAGTGCAACACCACCCATCATCACGCCCGCCCCCACAAATGCGCCAAGGATCGGCGACAGCCCAGCGAGAGTTGCAGTTGCTACGCCTGGCAGCACTCCGTGCGCAAGTGCATCACCAACGAATGACATTCCCCGGAGCACCACGAACGTGCCGACGAGAGCGCACACAGCACTGACCAATACCCCCGCTAGCAGGGCGTGCCACATGAACTCGTTGTCAGAAAAAGGGGCTATGAGTGCATCATGCAAAGAACTAGATCAACTCCCAGTCAGAGCGGTGACAATACCCGCCACATAGTCGACATAACTTCCAGAATCGGGCAGAGATTCAATCGGGAGTTCACGCACAGAATTTGAATCGGCACTTGCAAGAAACTCAAGAACTTCAGTGGCTTCGCCGGCCTCAACAACAACCACAATTGAGGGGTCACTCTCAATCAAAGAATTCAACTCCGCGAGATGCTGAGCCGAGGGTCCCGCTTCGGTAGAGAGGCTGTCAATCACTGATCCAACAATCTCACAGCCGGTCATTGCGCAAAAGTATCCCAGGAATTCATGACCCGTGATCACCTTCTGCTCTGATAGGTCAGACTCGTTGGCTACGTCCATTGCTTCTTGCAGTAATGATCGAACCGCATCTTCGTTTGCAGTCCCATCTACGGACAGCTCCTTGATAGCCGATAACAGCTCGGGAACAATTTGTGTCATCTGTTCAGGTGAAGTGAAGAAATGTGGATCGTCAGCAGGAATCAAACCGTTCTCTGGCAACACAATGTGATCGGCAGCAACAAACACCGCATCACCGTTGTCGATGCGTGCTTCGATCGCCGCCTCCAGACCTTCTTCAAACCCAAAACCGTTGACCACCAAAAGACTTGCGTTGTTCAACTTCTCGATGTCTTTGGCGCTCGGCTCAAAGTCATGCACCTCTGTGCCGTTTGGAATCAATACCTCAACAGACACGTCGCTCGGCGCTGCCGCTTTGACTACCGCACCCAGGATGGCGTGGGAGACCACGATCGTGGCCCCAGGGCCGTCCGCCTCCTCACCGCTTGAGCAACCGGCAGCCAGGAGACCAACAACGACAAGAGCTTTTTTCATAATGAGAACCATTCTTAAAAGTATAGCCACGGTGGGAGCCCGGGTCCACAACTACCGTCAAAGGGATGGTCAACGGCTTCCTGCACCCATTCGCCAAGCCCACGCGCACGGACTTCGTGAGGATCGTGCGCGGTCGCGGTGCACTGGTGTGGGACTCAGACGGCAATGAATACGTCGACGGCATGGCGAGCCTTTGGTACTGCAATGTCGGTCATGGACGAGCAGAGATTGCCGCTGCGATTGCAGCGCAAATCGACAAGATCGAGGCCTACTCGTGTTTTGATCCTTTCTCAAACGAACCGGCTGAAGAACTCGCCGAAGTTCTTCTCGCACACTCCCCTGTCGCTGATGGCCGTGTATTTTTCTGTGGTTCCGGCTCAGAATCTGTTGACACTGCGATGAAACTTGCACGCCTCGCACATGTGCAAGCTGGACACCCAGAAAAGACACTGATCATTAGTCGTGAGCGCGGGTATCACGGCACCAACTATGGCGGAACGAGTGCCCAAGGAATCACCCCAAACCGAGTTGGGTATTCACCGTTGGTGCCAGATGTTGTACAAGTGCCTAGCGATGATCTTGAAGCAATCTCTACCTTGATGGCATCACGGTCAGGTGAAATTGCCGCTGTACTGGTGGAACCCGTGCAAGGTGCGGGTGGTGTTTACCCACCATCGGATGGATATCTAAATGGACTGCGAAAGCTTTGCGATCAGCACGGTGCATTTCTGATTTTTGATGAAGTCATCAGTGGCTTTGGTCGCCTCGGCACGTGGTTTGCGGCACACCACTACGACATCCGCCCCGACATGGTCACCTTTGCCAAAGCTGTCACCTCGGGATACCAACCACTTGGTGGCGTGTACGTAGGGAGCGCTGTACGCACACCACTTGAGGCCGACACCAACTTTTTCTTACGTACTGGATACACGTACTCGGGTCATCCCACTGTGTGTGCGGCAGCTTTGGAAAATATTCGCATTGTTGAGCGCGAAGATTTGTTTACTCGCGCACACGAGATCGGCAAGCGTTTGCGTGATGGTTTCGAAGCAATGGCTCGTGACGGAATTATCGACCACGTGCGAAGTGTCGGCGCAGTTCTTGGTGTTGGTCTGCCAGCCGGGCGCGATTGTGCCACGGTACGTGATGCGCTGCTCAAAAAGGGAGTGATCACCCGCGCCATCAACACCGACACCAACACGTTCTGCCCACCTTTGGTGATCAAGGATTCGGAAATTGATCGCATTCTGGATGCTTATGCGTCCGTAATGTCCTGACCGCAATTGCCCCCGTAATCCTGCACTACCGTCAAGGCATGGCAAAAGCACTGATTACTGGCGGCGGAAGTGGCATTGGCGCTGCAATCGCAAGGCGTTTGGCGGAGCAGGGTCACCAAGTTGTGGTGGCCGATTTCAATACCGAGACCGGATCACAGGTTGCACTTTCTGTGCAAGGTGAATTTGAGCAAATTGACGTTGCCAACGAAGCGGCATGGACAGATCTGGCTGCACGTCACGGCGACGTCGACATGCTGTTCCTAAATGCCGGCACAACGACCCTGCCGCACACCGAACTCGTTGCCGATAACCCAGACTCTCCACCTACACCTCTAAGCAATGTTTCACTCGCTGATTACAGACGAGTGAGTGCTGTGAACATCGATGGTGTGGTGCTCGGCACCATGGCGTTCTTACCCCAGATGATCCAGCGCGGTTCAGGGCAAATTGTTGCAACCGCATCGGTGGCGGGCCTCGTTCCGTTTCCGCAGGAACCGATTTATGCACTCACGAAACACGCGGTCGTTGGTTTCGTGCGATCAATGGGCGCAGCAGTTGAGCCATATGGGGTTCGGATTAACGCAATATGTCCGGGCTTTGTCCAGACCAACTTGCTCACTGACGAAACCCTCAGTGTGATCCGTGCGTTCGGATTACCCGTAATTGATGCTGGGCGCGTGGCTGAGGCGGCTGAGAAAGTCATCACGAGTGACACCAATGGAGCACTGTGGTTTGTGAACGGCGAATCACCAATTGGTGTTCATGTTCCAAAGGATCCAGACCTCATCTGAGGTACTGAATCAGTCTTCGATTTCTTCGTCTTCTTCAGTTTTCTTGACAGCCTTTTTCGGGGCGGCAGCTTTCTTGGCAACCTTCTTCGGCTTCAGGACACCCTTGGCGAGTGCTTCATCAAGAAATGCTTCGGCTTCTTCGCGTGTGACCTTAAGCGCTGGCTCAATTTCAGAAATTAGATTGACGCGTGCGCGTTCGTACATGGTTCGCTCTGCGGCCGACAACGAAGCATCACGATTACGCGATGCGAGGTTTCGCACAACTTCAGCTACCTGATAAACGTCACCACTCTTTAACTTTTCCTGGTGGTTCTTGAATCGTCGTGACCAGTTGGATGGCACGCGTGGATCTGCTTTTGAAAGCACTGACACGAGGTCTTCGAGTTCATCTGGAGATACGGGCGGCCGCACGCCAACATCATCGGCCTTGGAGGTGGGCACTTGGATCGTCATTTCGTTGATCACAGTTTTCAGAATCAGGTACTCCTGAGAAGTGCCCATCAGGTTCATCTTCTTGACACCGACGATTTTGCATGCGCCGTGTTGGGGGTAGATGACCGTGTCACCTTTGGTGAATTTCACTCGTATTCCGTGCCTTTGCTGGTTTCTTGTCGTCCAATTGTACAAAACGGCTACATCAGGGTAGCCCCGCGCCCTCGGCAGGAATCGAACCTGCGACAAACGGATTAGAAGGCCGTTGCTCTATCCAACTGAGCTACGAGGGCAAATCGTTGCAATATCAGTGCAATTCTACAGACTGAGTCTCAAGAAATTGAGAGCCGATACCACTGAGAGCTGTCGCATCTGATCGCGTGCACCGGGCAACGTGAATTTGACTGCGGTGGTTGTGCCGTTCTCCCGCGCCAACCCAACCCACAAAGTGCCGATGTTTTGCCCCTCTTGTGGCTGCGGACCAGCCACCCCGGTCAACGCGAGACCGATTGAAGAATCGAGGGTGCGCTTCACACCTTCTGCCATTGCAATTGCTGCTTCTTCACTCACGACTGGGCCCTCAGGCACATCGAGAAGTTGCTGCTTCACTTCGGTGGCGTAACTGACTACCCCACCTTTGAACACGTCGCTTGCTCCCGCTACACCAGTGAGGCGACCCGATACCAAACCACCCGTCACAGATTCAGCAACTGCAAGTGTCAGGCCGCGTTGACGAAGCATCTCGAGAACAACTGATTCCATAGTTGCTTCGTCGCGACCAAAAACAATGTGCCCGAGTTCTTCTTCAATTCGTGCATCCCACTGATCAAGAATCTGTTGAACCTCTCGGGTCGTGTCGGCCTTTGCGGTCAGGCGTACTTTGATGCCTTCCCAACCGCTGGCGAGAAAAGCAAGTGTTGGATTACCAATTGCATCGAGTTCATTAATGATCGGCTGCAGGCGCTCGTTCAGCCCACTTTCACTTTCTCCCCAAGTGCGCAGCACACGGCTTGATATAACCGCACTTGTACCCGCACGACGCGAGAGGTCGGGCAGGATGGCGCGCGAATACATCTCGTACAACTCAAATGGAACACCCGGAACTGCATAGATCACTTTGTCGCCAACTGGACAAATTAAACCAGGAGCGGTGCCTACACGTTGAGGAATAATCGTGGCTCCTTCTGGAACCATTGCCTGTCGCATGTTGTTCTCGGGCATTGGCCTATTGCGGTTGGTAAACATTGCACGAATCACATCGGCAATACCTTCATCAAGCTGCAGTTCAACACCCATGATCGCTGCAATTGCTTCGCGCGTGATGTCATCGTGCGTAGGGCCAAGACCACCACACACAATCACCGCGTCAGCGTGTTCCAGACGATCACGAATCGCACTGATTACACGATTGACGTTGTCACCAACCTTGACCTGAAACAACGAATCGATGCCTGCTGCGGCAAGTTGTTCGCCTAGCCACGATGAATTTGTGTCGACGATCTGCCCTAGGAGCAACTCTGTGCCAACAGCAACCACGTCACACCGCATCGCCACCGCCTACATGTGCTCGCCACGCACGTACTCCGTATTGCGCACCACTGATCACGGTTAAACCAACCGAGATCCAGAGGAGAATCTGCCAGGTCCACGTGGCATCTGAAGTCGTCAGTGGCGCAATTGCTCCCGCAACTGCAAGCTGCTGGGCGAAGGTCTTGAACTTAGCCAACCTGCTTGCGGGCATGCTCACACCTTTGGCGCCGACCACAACGCGATAGATGCTGATCAAGAGTTCACGTGCTGTGATGATCGCTACGGGCAAGAACCAAAAAATGTCACGGCTCACAAGTG
>JBIIRE010000076.1:0-7834 GCA_044341655.1 Ilumatobacteraceae bacterium
GACCCTCTCCATAGGGGTGGCGCTCTTTGTGCTCGGCTCGTTGAATATGTGGATTGAACTTTTGGTTGCAGGTGGATTGACGATCACTATTGGCATCTCAGTATTTGTCTTCAAAAATGTTGACAATGAGGTTTTACAGGGGATCTTGGTTGTCGCTATCGGTCTGTTGATCGTGACCACCACGGTTCTGGTCTACCGACGTCAACTCAAGATGCAACCAGCGCAAATGACCAAGGCATAAGGCTGACCATCACGTAGACGACGCATTTTTGGGTAGTTTTCGATCTGTTACTGTGTTGAAAAATACTCAAGCAATGGAGTTGATGTGGTGCAACGTGTCCCTTTTGTAGTGCGTGGTTCACGTATTCTGCTAACCGGTGCATCCTCAGGAATTGGTGCAAAACTGGCCGTTCGTCTCGCATCTGAAGGTGCGACTTTGGGCCTTGTTGGGCGAGACGCACAGAGACTCTCAGCTGTGCTTGCTGAATGTGAAAAACATGGTTCGGGTCATAGGTCTTGGGTGTGTGACCTTGCTGATTGGAATCAGGTGGACAACCTTGCAACTGAAGCTCAAGTTTGGGGACCGATTGATTGTCTGATCAATAACGCAGGTATTCCTAAACGCAAAAGTGCACTAAATATTGATGCAACCACTGTTGAGGCTGTAATGCGCATCAATTACACATCACCAGTTCGATTGACCCTTTCAGTTTTGCCACAGATGGTGGAGCGCGGGTCTGGTCGAGTGGTTTTTGTGTCTTCGGTCGCAGCCACCCTTTCCTCACCAGGTGAAGGTGCTTATGACGCTTCCAAAGCCGCTCTCTCAGTTTTTGCCGAAGCGATGGCGATCGATGTTTGGGATCATGGGATACGGGTGAACATTGTCTATCCCGGGGTGGTCGACACTCCTTTATTCTCAGTTCCAGACAATGATCCAATGTCTACAAGTATCGAAAAGATCACTGTCGACGAATTCGTTGATGGCATGTACACCGCGCTGGTTGAGGATCGCTTGGAGACTTACATCCCTGCATATTTTCATGACATCGCCAAGACCAAAGCGCAAAATGTAGGTGCGTTCATCGAGGGTTCTGTTGGTTGGATTCGACAACAAAGAAGTGCCAGCTGATCAATGGATTTGAAGTAAAGAAACACGAAAGAAAAGCAGGGGGAACATGACCAACACAGCATGGGCAAAGAGAGATGCAAAGCACCTAATCCATCCAGTCACGCCACCGTCCGAAATTGAAAAAGGTGGTGCACGTGTTGTTGTTGAAGGCAAAGGTTGGATGATCACTGACGATCGTGGCCGGGAACTAATTGATGGATTCGCTGGCTTGTGGTGTGTGTCTGTTGGGCATGGGCATCCTGAGATCATTGAAGCCGTTAAGGACCAGATGGAGACTCTCGAGTACTTCACCACATTCCACGGTCAGTCACATCCCAAAGCGATTGAACTCGCAGAGAAAATCGCATCAATGATGCCACCTGAGTATGGCTTGAATCGTGTGATGTTCTCTTCAGGTGGCTCCGAAGCAAATGAAACGAACATCAAGCTGGTTCGCATGTACTGGGCTGTCCAGGGGCAGAATCGGCGCTTTGTGATAGTTGGTCGTAACCACGGCTATCACGGGCTCACCATTGCCACCATGACCGCTACGGGAATACATCCAATGCGGTGGAACTTTGGTCCCGCATCACCGGGGTTTGCACACATTCCCGCGCCGTACTGCTACCAGTGTGAGCTAAAACTTGAGTATCCATCGTGTGGGCTCGCCTGTGCCAATGCTTTTGAAAAACTGATTGAAGAGCAGGGTGCCGAGAACATTGCTGCATTCATTGCTGAGCCCGTGATTGGTGCTGGGGGAATTATCCCTCCACCTGAGGGCTACTTCCAGAAGATCCGTGAGATTTGCGACAAGTACGGGATCCTCCTCATCGTGGACGAGGTCGTTACGGGCTTTGGTCGTGGTGGAACGATGTTCGGCTTTGAGCGATATGGAGTGCGACCAGACATCGTTACTCTCGCTAAGGGAATCACAAGTGGATACCTACCACTTGGAGCTTCAGTGATATCTGATCATGTTTACAACACGATTACAGCAAACCTGCATGAGATGATGCCGATAAGCCATGGCTTTACCTATTCGGGCCACCCAACTTGTTGTGCAGCTGCACTCAAAAACATCGAGATCATTGAACGCGAAAATCTGACCGAGAATGCAGTACTTGTTGGCGCATACTTACAAGATCAACTGAAGAAGCGACTCGGCCATTTTCAGACCGTTGGTGAAATTCGTGGTGTTGGGTTGATGGTTGGAATTGAACTTGTTGCAGACCGTGCGACCAAGCGAGGATTCAAACTCCCACATGTAGCGTGTTCAATGGTGGAGCACGAGGCTTGGGAACGGGGTCTCTATTGCCGCGCAATGGGGATGGAGACGGTTGGCCTCGCACCACCATTAACCATCACAAATGAAGTCGTTGATCAAATTGTTGACATCCTCGTTGAGTCATGGGAAGCCATGGAAGCCAAGATGATCCCTTTTGACCAAGGACTTTGATTTACCCTGTGTTCCCTATCCCATCTTTGGGTGGGCGAATGGGCTTGGGTGCGGTCGCACAGCTGGGGATTTAAAGAATGGTTGAACAACTTCGTCCAACAATTGAGCAATCACATAATTGTGGTTCATTGAGGTAACCAGGTTTATGTCTTCAAGTGGGTCGGTAATTAAATCAAAAAGTTGACATGGCTCAAGACTGTCTTCATCAACTACTAACTTCCAATGATTATCGTCATTTTTAATTTCAAATGAGGCGAAACCCCAGTTCTCACTTACTGAGTAACTGCGTGGTGATGGATCATCGCCATTGAAGTACCCAATCAAAGAACGACCTTCACCACCAGGAACTGAGTCGGCACCAAATATTGATCGCACTGTAGCTGGAACATCAATGTGCTCAATGAGGTCATCAATGACCCTTGCATCACAGCCTTGAGGTGGTCGCATAATCAAAGGCACACGAACAGCACCTTCATACAAGACACACTTAGACATCAATCCGTGGTCACCAGCCATTTCACCATGGTCACTTGTGTAGATGATCCACGTATTCGCTAGAAGGCCAGTTGTTTCTAGAGCGTCCACAATTCGGCCGACAGCATGATCGATTATCCCAATGTTCGCAAGGTACGCGCGTCGCATTCCTTCAATCGCTGTTGGATCCATGGTGTCGGTATCCGACAACTGAAGCATTCCAGCAACCAATTTTCCATAGTTGCCAGCAATGGAGTGTTCCGGTCGCAACGTGCTCTTTGGTGGCTCTGGTATCTGTGGTGCATATTTTTCCCGCGCCTCAACTGGTGCGTCCCAAGGATCGTGTGGACCCGGAAAGCCAACAAACAAAAAGAACGGGGCTTTGTGATTCCAATTCCGAATCCATTGCACTGCAGCGTCACCATGCCATGTGTCGATGTAATCGGTTAGTGGCAGTGGAGTTGGTGTTGCATCCCACATTGGGACATTCTTTGTGGCACCGACTCCACTTTCATTTTCCCCGTGATAACTACGGTCAGCAATATGACGTTTGTAAAAGTCAAGCAAACCTTGTTTAGCGAGGTGATCGGTATAACGATTGCGCGGTGACACAGTGAATTTGTCACCAGTCTCGGTCACTTCCGTGAAGCCACGATTCCTCAAAAGATCGGCACTCTCGTCAATGTGTTGAGCTCGTAATGAATCATCCCTGGTTAAGTGGACTTTACCTATCAGGGATGTGTGGACTCCTGCATTTTGCAAACTATGTAGTGAAGTAGGCATTTCAATTGGCACCTCAGCCCAGTTCGTATACACCCCATGGTCACGCACATATCGCTCTGTGAGAAGAGATGCACGAGCCGGCATGCATAGGGGTCCCTGGCAACTCACCTTGGTGAATCGAATGCCAGACTTTGCTAGCCAATCAATGTTTGGCGTATTGGCACTTGAATTACCGGCACAACCTAAGGCATCTGCTCGATGTTGGTCAGCCATCAGAAAGATCACATTTGGCTGTGAAGTGCTGTTCTGCGTCATGGTTGCACAGTAGATTCCCCGTACAATTTGGTCAATAAATGGGCGTCAAGTCAGTGGACACAACGCCATGTATCGGGGTAGGTAAAACATGTCGGGGTTGTTTGACAAAGTTGAGTTTGCTCATGGCCCGGCGACCGCAAATCGATTTACACTCGCGCCACTCACAAATATGCAGAGCAATCCAGATGGAAGCTTGGGAGATGCAGAACTGCATTGGTTAAAAATGCGTGCCGGTGGTGGGTTTGGAATCACATCGACGTGTGCCATGCATGTGCAGCCCAGCGGGCAGGGATTTGCTGGACAGTTAGGTTGTTTTTCTGATGATCTATTGCCTGGTCTAACTCGGCTTGCGGATGCTGTGAGGGGCATGGGCAGCGTGGCAATCGCCCAGCTCCATCATGGAGGAAGCAGATCTGACAGCTCTTTGATTGGTCAACAACCAATTTGCCCCTCGGAAAATGAGGAATTCGGTGCACGTGAAATGACATCGGCTGAAGTCGAAGAATCTGTGGAAGCGTTTATCGCAGCGGCCGAGAGATGTAAGAAAGCTGGATTCGACGGAGTGCAGTTGCACGGTGCTCATGGCTATCTTGTGTGCGAATTCTTGTCACCAGAAACGAATCGCCGTACCGATAAATGGGGTGGCTCACTTGAAAAGCGTGCCCAATTCATGATGGAAATTGTTGGTGGAATCCGTTCCCGATGTGGTGAGGACTTCCATCTTGGTGTGCGCCTCTCACCTGAGCGGTTCGGCATGGTCGAAGAAGAAGCCGTACAGTTCTTTGCCCTGCTAGTTGATTCCAAGAAGGTGGACATGATTGACATGTCTTTGTGGAGTGTGTTTAAGGAGTCAAAATCTGAGTACTACTTAGGACAGCGGTTGATTGATATCTTCACTAATTTGCACCGTGGAGATTGTCGGCTGTCTGTGGCTGGACGCCTTTACGACGGCGATGATGCCCAACGCGCGATTGATGCTGGTGCAGATGTGGTAGCGATTGGTCGCGCCGCAATTTCGAATCATGATTTTCCGAAACAAGTTCACGCCAATCCCCATTTCAAGATGCGTGAAACCCCAATACCAGTGGATGTGTTACGAGCTGAAGGTTTGGGAGAAGCATTCATCGAATACATGAGGACCTGGCGCACATTTGTGGCTGGATAAGTAACGAGGCAAGCACATGAACGAAGTAGTTCTCGTAGCAAATCTGGCCGCCACACTCGTGATGGTGGGGGTGATCTGGTTCGTCCAGATAGTGCACTATCCATTACTTGCGATAGTGCCGATCGACTCTGCCTCATCAACGGCACTCATACACCAGCGCCGTACTGCGTTTGTGGTTGGCCTGCCGATGGCTGTCGAAGGTTTCAGCACCCTCGCGCTACTTGGCGCAGCGCCAACTGAAGTTTGGTGGTGGATGCCGTGGATGGGTGGGGTGTTGCTGGCAGTTGCGCTTGGAAGCACCGTGCTTTTGTCCGTGCCCCGGCACGCCAAAATGGCCCAGAACCCAACACCCGAGGTTGGCCGGGCACTAGTTCGCACAAATTGGCCAAGAACCATCGCGTGGTCACTCCGTGGTGTGTTAGGAATCATCATGTTGTGCCAAGTACTGGCCGCCTGAAAGGGGAGTCCTTGATGTCACGTTTAAAGCGCCTCAATCTGATTGCTGCTTTTTTACACCTAGTGCAGGGAATTGCGATCCTCATACTCAGCAATGACTTCGCATTGCCGGTAACAAGCTTCTATTGGAATGATGCACCAAATAATCGGCTGGACATCAATCGCCTTGAACGAGTGTTTGATGTGCCCATTGCTTGGGCAGCCGCGGTGTTTTTATTTCTGTCTGCACTATTTCACTTAATTGTGGCCACAGTGGGGCGCAGTAAGTATGAGAGTGAAATTCAAGTTGAGCAGAATCGATTCCGTTGGGTCGAATATTCGATCTCATCAACTGTGATGATTCTTGCAATCTGTTTGGTATTCGGAATCGGCGACATCGCTGGCCTTCTTGGAATCGCAGGCACGAATGCAGCGATGATTCTGTTCGGATGGATTATGGAAGTGGTCAACAAGCCAGGCCAGAAGGTCTGGTGGACCCCCTTCTGGTTCGGTTGCATCGCTGGGATTGTGCCGTGGATAGGTCTTCTCTTCTATCTACTTGGTCCAGGAAGTGACATGCCCGGATTTGTATACGGCATCTTCATCAGCATCTTCATCTTCTTCAATCTCTTTGCACTCAATCAATACCTGCAATATAAGAAGGTCGGTAAGTGGGCGAGTTATATATATGGTGAACGCGCCTATCTGATTCTGAGTCTTACTGCCAAGAGTGCCTTAGCTTGGCAGTTGTTTGGTAACACGTTGTCCAATTAACGACACGCTTTAGAGCAGTATCGAACGCTGTCCCAATCTTTTGCCCATTTCTTGCGCCACTCGAATGGCCGACCACAAGTCAGGCATATTTTTGGGGCATGACCATTTTTGGTTTTTGCGATACGTGTCATTGATCGGACTTTCACGAACCATGTGCTGTGTTGGCAGTTGTCGCGAGGTGCTTGACGAACTTTTCGGTGTCTCCCCCAAAGTCGTCCAAAGCTTTCGCGTCGAGCAAGATGGAAAGCCCTGAAGAATTGCGAATCAATACGACAGGAAATTGCTGTGCTACCTGTAAGACATCGGCTGGTGCATCGTTGCGGTGAAAGGTATGGAACGGGATCCCGAGTTCGCTCGAGCAAGATAGCCATTCACGTTTGGTACGGAATACCCCGTGAGTCAAATCACAAAGTGCGCAGTGTGCGGCTCCAACACGAGCTTTCAGCCAGTATGAAATCTCGCCAATGAGAGTCGCATCGGCGTCGTATACCCCAATGAATTCGATCACTTCGTCGGCCATGAAATTGAGGGTATCGCCGTAATCGGTAGTTATTTGTCTGGGCTCTGCATACCCTTGCAAACATGTCTTCAATTGAGCGGCCCACAATGTGCCCGGATCCGGTGCGGCGTGCGGTAATGCGCCAGCAGTGGAAGGATCTTGCGTATTTGCACTGGCGTTATGACCCAATTGTGGTCCAGAGCCTGTTACCAAAAGGCCTGAGTGTTGACACTTTCGATGGGTCTGCGTGGGTCGGTCTCATTCCTTTTTCAATGAGGGATGTAGGGCTCGCACGCGGACCCTCGGTGCCTTATCTCGGATCGTTTGCTGAGGTGAATGTACGAACCTACGTACACATTGATAACAAGCCCGGTGTGTATTTCTTTTCTCTGGATGTAGATCGATTGTTGCCTGCGCTTGTAGCGAGGATGTCGTACAGAATTCCTTATTGCTGGGGGTTCACTTCTCATAACCGTGAGGGCAGTGTTTTGCGCACGGATGTGAATCGCAAATGGCCACATAAAGTTGCGCACTCGGGGATCGAGGTGGAGATTGAAGGTCCAGTCGAGGCAGACGACCTTGATGTATTTCTTACAGCGCGTTGGGGCCTTTATTCGAAATCACTTCGGGGTCTTCGCTATGCACCCGTTGATCACGAGCCGTGGCCTTTGCAGTCAGCCAAGGTAATCAGTTATGACTCTGTATTAGTTGAGGCCGCCGGATTTCCAAAACCTGAGGGTGAGCCTCATACTCGGTTTTCGGATGGCGTACATGTGCGCATAGGGACACCACAAAAAGTGCGAGGACTCAGCTGAGTTTGAATTCCGAGATGTCCACGGCGCGTCCTTCATCAATTGAGAGATGTGCAGCGGCACCAATCACGAC
>JBIIRE010000077.1:0-7809 GCA_044341655.1 Ilumatobacteraceae bacterium
AATTCGCCGCGCACTTCTGCAGCCGCACTCGCGGCACTTGTGGACGGGCCTGCAGCAATCGTGCCCGACTCCAGTGCAGCGCGCTCGCGTTCAAATGCAGTCTCATCGGCAACCAGCTGATCGGTGTCAGGTTGAATTGTCGCCAGCTCAGCTTCGACAGCATCGATCTCACTGCGCAGTCGCGCACTATCGGCTTCAAGTGTTGCGACCAATCCCGTGTCCATGAGTTGACCACGATCGCGTTCCATGGAGCGACGGCGTTCGGCGATGATCGCATTGAGGCCACGGGCGCGTTCGCGCAATTGTTCAATGCGCACCAATTTGTCGGACAATCCAGAATCACCGCGCGCAGTGAGCTCTGCTTCGGCGGCCAATACCTCGGTATCCAGCTGTGCGAGCCGGGCGCGAAGGTTCTTGTCGTTCTCCTCGGCCTGTGCGCGATCCTGGGCGAGTGTTGTCAAGCGAGTGCGGTGACTGCTCACCTCACGACCAGCTAGATACAGCTGGAGTGCGCGCAGTTCTTGTACAAGGTCACCGTGGCGTCGAGCTGCTTCTGCTTGGCGCTCGAGTGGGCGCAGTTGCCGGCGAACTTCGCGCAGCAAGTCCTGCACTCGCAAAAGATTTGCTTCAGTTCCCTCCAACCGGCGTTCGGCTTTCTCTTTGCGCTTGCGGTACTTCAGAACACCAGCGGCCTCTTCGATGATCGCGCGCCGATCTTCAGGACGAGCATTCAAAACTGCATCGATCTGACCCTGACTCACGATCACGTGTTGTTGGCGTCCGACACCAGCATCAGAAAGGAGTTCTTGAACATCAAGCAATCGGCACGGAGATCCATTGATTGAATACTCGCTGTCACCGTTACGGAACAGTGTGCGAGTGATTGATACTTCGGTGAACTCCACTGGAAGCAACCCTGAGGCGTTGTCGAAGGTAAGGGTCACTTCCGCGCGACCAAGTGCGGGACGCTTGTCAGTGCCATTGAAGATGACATCTTCCATCTTGTTGCTGCGCACCGCCGATGGCGCCTGGGCGCCAAGCACCCACGCAAGTGCGTCGACAACGTTGGACTTTCCAGAGCCATTTGGCCCAACCACGACGGTCACCCCGGGCTCGAACTCCATCGTGGTCGAATCAGCGAAGGACTTGAACCCTTTGAGTATGAGTGACTTCAAAAACACAGCGAACAGAGGTTACAAGACCCACAGCCAGCCGTTCTTAGATTGTGGCTTGGTATTTTCAGCGCTGGCAGAACGGGCAGAAAAAGGTGGATCTGCCCGCGACTTGGATGCGTTTGATGAGCTTTTCTCGCCCCACCGCAGCACAGGTCAAGCACGGTTCGTCCTCGCGCCCATAAGCAAGGTGTTCGTCCTGGTACCCGCCATATGAGCCATCAAGACCCACGTATTGGGTATCAACAAGGGTTGAGCCACCGAGTGCGACGGCTTCGGTCAAGACCGCCACAGTTTGGCTGCAAATTTCACCAATCTTGGCGGCCGACAATCGGTTCGCGGCGCGTCGTGGATGCACCCTGCTTCGGTGCAGGATCTCGTCAGCGTAAATGTTGCCAATTCCCGAAATCGGGCGCTGGGACAAAAGTACCGCCTTGATCGGCGCGCGTTTGGTCCGTAGCACCGCGTGTATCCCTGATGGATCAAGCGTGGAATTGATCGGGTCAACGCCTAGACCTGAGATCTCAGGAACTATCTCGGTCTCAAGATCAGTTGGATACACCACTACTTCACCAAATGTTCGTGGATCCACAAACCTCAGTTCCTGATTCGCCTTGCGACCACGAGCAGACGCGAGATGCATCACCACATGCGTGTGCGGGAGCCTTGGGTCGAGTGTGCTGTTCAGAATTAGCCGGCCACTCATCCGCAAATGGATCATCATCGAGTGATCGTTATCGAGATCAACCATTAGGTACTTCGCATGGCGCCGAGTACGGATTACTTTGCCGCCTCGCAGCCCGTTGATGACCACTTCTTTACCGACCCGCCGCACGCTGCGTTCACGCCCAACTTCCACATCGGTGATGACCTTGCCTAAAACAGAAGAATCCACACCGCGACGGACGGTCTCGACTTCGGGCAGTTCAGGCATTGAGCTTCTTGAATGCCAACTCAGCGGCATTCTGTTCGGCCGCCTTTTTACTACCACCACTTGCTTCGCATACGACCAAACCGCCGATCGCTAGCGTCACGACAAATGTGGGTTCATGGGCCGGACCAAATTCTCGGTGCTCGTATCGCGGGCGACCTTGGTCGTTCTGGGCGAGCCATTCTTGCAGCAGAGTTTTGTAATCAAACTGCGCCCTACCTGCAATCGCATCTGCAATCTCGTCAGTCAAAAGATGCAGCACAACCTTCTTTGCACAATCAGTGCCACCATCTAGATACACAGCGCCAAATACCGCCTCAAGTGCGTCGGACAAGATCGATGTTTTGTCACGACCACCACTTGCCGCCTCTGCATCTCCAAGAGCGAGGTGCTCACCCAGGCCGATTCGGCGCGCGACTGCGGCAAGTGCGTTGGTGTTTACCACCGTCTTGCGAATGTCTGTGAGTCTTCCTTCGGGAAATCTTTCAGGGTCCCGATAAGTGAAGTCAGCAACTACCCAACCAAGTACGGCATCGCCGAGATACTCAAGGCGCTCGTTTGATTCGGCCTCAGGAAAATCTTTTGAATAAGAGCGATGGACAAGGGCGTGGGCAAGCAACGATGAATCTGCAAAGCGATAACCGAGAGCTTGCTCCAGCTCGGTAGCGCTGAGAGCCATAGCTTCAGCCGAGTTGGCCGACAACGAAGTCGACCGCATCACGAACGGTCTTTAGATCAGCCAGGTCTTCGTCTTCAATACGAAATTGTTTGCCGGTTTGTTCAGCAACATCGGTTTCTAAAGCATCAACGAGCTCAATCAGCGCCAAGGAATCAGCACCCAGGTCGTCGACAAACGACTGACCTTCACCAATTGCCGCCGCATCCATCTCGAGAATCTCCGCAAGGTTGTTACGCACAATCGCCAACACTCCAGCACGATCAAGACTTGCCATTTTTACTCCCCTGCTTTTGTAAACAACGAGAACTTTAGTCAGCCAACGACGCGAGTGCGGTGCGGATACTGCCGACCATGTCGCAATCCACCATCTCTTTAGCGACTTTGATGCCATTCAACATTGCACGTGGGCTCGATGAGCCATGCGAAATAATGCAGACGCCGTCGATGCCAAGCAGGATCGCACCGCCATAAGTGTCTGGGTCGAACTGTTCGTACATCGGCAACAAAGCGGGCATCAATGCATCAGCGTGGGCTTGCATCTCAGGGGTGGACGCAAAAGCCGCAAATAGTGACTTGATCACGGTTTTCAACGAACCCTCAAGGGTTTTCAGCACCACGTTGCCAGTGAATCCATCGGTTACAGCAACATCCACTTCGGTGGTCATGAGGTCACGGCCCTCGATGTTGCCGATGAAATTGATCCCCTTGGTGCGAGAAAGAAGCTCAAATCCTTCTTTGCGCAGCGTGTCTCCCTTGCCGGGCTCTTCACCAATTGACAACAACCCGACTCTGGGATTTTCGATTCCGAAGCGTTGACGTGAATAGACCGAGCCCATGATCGCGAACTGTGCAAGCCACTCAACGGACACTTCAGCATTTGCTCCCGAATCAAGCAACACGGTCGGCGTGCTACCCGGCACCGGAACCGCAGTTGCAATCGCCGGACGCGCCACGCCTTTAATTCGGCCCATTCGCAAGAGGGCGCTCGCCATGGTGGCGCCAGTGTTGCCGGCAGAAATCATGGCCGATGCCTTGCCATCGCGAACAGCTTCGGCGCATCGCACGAGTGTTGAATCTTTCTTGCGGCGCACAGATCCCGCAGGGTCTTCATCCATTTCAATTACTTCACTTGCGTGAAGCAAAGGGATGTCACCCACACCGTCAAGACCTTCGGGCCCAACCAGTAACACGGGGATCCCCGCAGCAACAGCGTCGTGTGCACCAGCGAGAATTGCCGCCGGGGCGTTATCGCCGCCCATTGCATCGACGGCGACGGGGAGCATTAGGCGACGTCTACAGCGACGCGGTCCTTGTACCAACCGCAGTTGGGGCACACGGTGTGTGGCACTTTGGCCGAACCACAGCGTGGGCAATTTGAACGCGACGGTGCAGCCAGCTTCCAGTTGCTGGCGCGACGCATGCGGGTCTTTGACTTGGACTTTTTCTTCTTGGGAACGGCCATGGCGCTCTCCCTAAATTGCGGATTCTCGCGAACCCTCGGACAACAAGGCTTGATAACGATAGCGGGGGCAGTGGTCCGACTGCTAGTTCGCCGGTTTTGCGCCCTCAGTCGTTGGAAAGGCGACCCTTGAGGGCATCCAGGGCATCCCACGGGCTGGACTTCTCAACTGGGGCGCAGTTGCAGGGAGCCACGGCGAGATCAGCTCCGCAAACGGGGCACAATCCGGGGCACTCGGGGGTGCAAAGCGGGAGGGTCGGTAGCTCTAGCAAGAGCACTTCGCGAACCATCGGGCTCAAGTCGAGCTGATCACCCACAATCTCGTAGGCGTCTGGATCAGTAACTAATTGCTGATACAACTCGTTGACCGCGGTGGTGGCAACTCCTTGAACCGGCTTTAGGCAACGACTGCATTGGTCGCTCCACTCCATGCTCAATTCGCCACGAACTGCAATCCCGCCGTTCACACTTTCTAGATGTAAGCGAATCGGAACTTCAGTTGCGGTAACACGTCGGTCATCAAAATTGAAGTGATTCACATCTACAGCGACGTCAATCAGTTTTTCCGAACCCGCACGACGGGTTAGCTCGGCAACATTGACAAGCAATGGATTGGCCATGACGGATCCGTTCAGGAATCGTCTTGGTCAAAGAAACCACTGCGATCGATCTCGCCGCTTGGGTCCTTATCGTCGTGCAGTGCTTGCTCACCGATTGACAAACGCTGACGACCCGCGGCCACAGTTTTACCGAGTCGATCCAGAAGGATTTCAAAACTGGCAAGACGCTGATCCAGAAAATCCTCAGTCTCAAGCTTGAGTCTGCGTGCCAGATCTTCGGCCGCCTCACGGACATGCTGTGCGTGTGCCTCTGCCGCCCGCACCACATCGGTCCGTTGAACCATCCGCTCGGCGCGCACACGTGCAGCGCCGATTATTTCATCTGCTTCACGACGCGTCTTGTTGATGAAGTCTTCGCGCTCTTTCAGCATCCAGCGTGCTTGGCGAATCTCGTCGGGAAATCTCGCAACTGCCTCATCAAGCAACGCCAGAACTTGTTCTCGATCAATTCTGGGAGTGCTGGACAACGGAACATTCGGCGCGGTTGCAATCAAGTCAATGACATCACGCAGTAACACTTCAGCCTCACCGAGTTGCGGCTGCACCGGCTGATCAACGGGGCCGAGGTCATCGTCATATGACGGGTTCATCCACGATCTCCTTTGTGTGGGAAGCGCAGTTTGAGTTCTTTGGCCACAACTACCGGCACCATCGATGAGACATCGCCTCCGTACTGGGCAATCTCACGAACAAATCGACTGCTGATGAATGACATTGACGGATCACTCGGTAGGTAGACCGTGCGAATCCCCGAAACGGCAAAGTTGGTTTGGGCCATCTGCTGTTCGACATCAAAGTCGCCCGCATTGCGCACACCCTTCACGATTGCCGTGACGCCAACGGATGCCGCGGCGTCAATTGCGAGACCCGGGAATGCGATCACACGCACATGCTTGACTTTGCCGAAAACTTCCTCAAGCAAGCCAAGCCTTTCATCAAGCGTAAACATTCCCGTGTGTTTCTCAGGGTTGTACATCGCAGCGACCACGACTTCGCCAAAGATCTGTACCGCCTGGTTGACGATGTCAATGTGGCCGTTGTGGGGCGGGTCGAAACTGCCCGGATAAAGCACTGCCATATCTATTTACGGTAACCGTTGCAGGAACGTCACCCATGTCCCGCCGTAACGTTTGCTGCGAATTGCTTCCCATCCCTCAATAATTGCAAGGGGTTTATCGCTTTCGACCACGACCGTTGTCGGATGGTCCTGCCTTGCTTCAGCCACTTGCGTGAGGAGTTTTTGCCAGTCAGTGAATTCGTATGGTGGGTCAGCAAGAACGATGTCAGAGGCCGCGAGCACATCACGGCGCGACATGGCGTCACCGTGCAGAACAGTTGATCTCGATTCCAACCCAAGGTGTTCGATGTTGGATTTGATTACTGCAATAGCGCGACGATCCGACTCGACAAACGTGCAGTGTGAAGCACCCCGCGATAGTGCTTCAAAACCAAGTGCACCAGACCCCGCAAACATGTCAGTGACTCGTGCTTCGTCCAGCACATCCATACTCCACAGCGCATTAAAGACCGCCTCGCGGACTTTGTCGGTAGTTGGGCGAGTCGACTTGCCTTCGGGTGCTTCAAATCTGCGTCCCCTCAGGCTTCCAGCGACAATTCTCACGTGGCGATACTAGAGGTGAGAGAGTTGAGCGATGCAGGACGACAACAAAATCAAGCCCGCAACAACAATCGTCTGCGTTGACTGCGGTGGCCCCGCCACTCTGCTCACCTTTGAGCCAGAACTCGGCTGGGAAATTGGGGATGTTGTCGCATACCGCTGCCGTGATTGTCTTGATCGCTGGGACCTCGTACTGGAAGCCGACGACAACTAGCTCTTAAACAAATACTCGAGGTCATCTGGAGAAAGAAGCAGGTTGATCTCGTCCCGTAATTGTGAGTGTTGCTTCAGCAATGGATCAGCGTCTACCAGGCTTTGAGCGATGTGGCGCGCACGCTCGATCAACTCGCGATCTGTACGGAGCGAGGCAAGCCGCAGGTCGTTCTCACCTTTTTGTGCAGTCGACATCAATGTGCCCTCACCGCGGATATCAAGATCAACTTCAGCCAAGACAAATCCATCGGTACTGGCAACTAATGATTCGATTCGCGGGCTTGTGTCAAGTTCTTCAGTGGTTACCAACCAACAAGTGGAAGCGATAGAGCCACGACCAACGCGCCCACGCAGCTGGTGAAGCTGCGCGATGCCAAATCGGTCAGCATCGAGAATCACCATCACCGTGGCATTTGGTACATCTACACCAACCTCGATCACAGTTGTCGCAACAAGTACGTCGGTTTCCCCGCGACGAAATGCCGACATCACAGCATCTTTCTCAGCCGGGTGCATACGGCCGTGCAATAGCGCCAACCGCAACCCCTTTAACTCGCCTGCCTGCAGAGTTACCAAAGTTTGTTCCGCCGATGCAGCTTCCAACTTCTCGCTTTCCTCGATCAATGGGCAGACGACATAAGCCTGTTGACCATTACCTACTGCATCACGGACATCTTCCCAAGGCAACTCTTGGTCTTTGGCACCGTTAGCCCATTTCGTAACGATTGGGGTTCTCCCCGGTGGGAGTTCGTCAAGGATGCTGACGTCAAGATCTCCATAGACAGTCATGGCTGCCGTGCGCGGAATGGGCGTGGCGGTCATGACGAGCACATCTGGAGTTGAGCGACGACCGTCAATTTCAGCGCCCTTGTCACGCAAAGCGGCGCGTTGCTCAACACCGAAACGGTGCTGTTCATCAACCACAACTACTCCGAGACGCTTGAATCCGACAGCATCTTGAATCAATGCGTGGGTTCCGATTGCGATGTCAACTGATCCCTCAGCAATACCCGCAACAATGCGTCGCTTCTCCCCTGCCGCGAGACTCCCTGTTAGGAGTTCAACTGTGAGATTTCGTTCCCCGGTCAAAGTGGCTGGGTCCAGAACCGTGAAACCA
>JBIIRE010000011.1:0-22555 GCA_044341655.1 Ilumatobacteraceae bacterium
TTTGTTTTTCCGCACCGGTGGTTGACACGTATCGCGATGATGGCTGGCGTCGACACCCATTCGCTGGACAACTCGGACCTGATCTGTGTGATCCGCGCACCAATCTCCATGAATGTGCACGACGCGTACTCGCTTATCACGACCCTGAAGCCACGATTGCAGAAGTGTTGCTCGATCAGCGGGTGATGTGTGGCATTGGCAATGTGTTCCGTTGTGAAATTTTGTGGGCAACTGAAGTTAGCCCGCGTGCGCGAGTAGGAAGTCTGGCTGAATCAACAGCGATTGAAATTGTTGAGACAGCAGCGCGACTATTGCGTGCAAATTTGAAGAATGCCGGTCGAGTGACCGTACCTGGCGTGCCAGGTGGGGTTGCGGTTTATGGTCGTAATGGAAAGTCATGCCTGCGATGCAAGGGCGTGGTGCAGGTACGCCGCGATGGCGAGCACGCTCGAATCCTGTATTGGTGCCCGCAGTGCCAAAAGCGACACGTTCCAAGGCCTCGTGCCGACGATTCTGATCCAATCGTCAGGATGATTGACTCGCATCCAGTTGCCAGTGATTTTCTTCGTGACCTTGCTCAGCACAGGCCATTGACCCTGGATCATGACGGGGCAGTTATCGACCCCGATGAATTAGCTGGCTGATAACGATTCGAGCACGTTCATTCGTGTGGCGCGACGTGCTGGGTAGATGGCAGCTATCACACCAATCATGAACGACAAAATGAGAATTCCAATCGTGCCACCGATTGGCAGTGTGTAGGACTTGAGCCCTTCATCGTCGAGAGCACGAACGATCACCCAACCAAGCGCGATGCCGAGTATGACCCCACTAACTGCACCGATCAGTGAAGTGATCACGCTTTCCCAACGGATAGATGAGCGCACCTGCGATCGGCTCATTCCCACTGCCCGCAGCAGACCGAGCTCGCGGCGGCGTTCAAACACCGACAACAGCAGGGTAATCACAATGCCAACCACGGCGATTATCACCGAGAGGGCAAGAAGGCCGTAGACAAGACCGAGCAACTGGTTTACCTGCCCGGCTTGGTCATCAATGTACTCAGAGCGACTCGCAAGTTTGCCAACACCAGATTGTTCAACGAGCGCGCCGAGTTCCTCACGCGCAGATTCATCAGAGACGCCATCTTTCTTCACAATGTAGATGGCGAAGTCGAATTGTGAGGTTGGTCGATCAGCAAAGAGTTCACGGTTCACCACAAAACCGCCGGTAGTGAATGTGCCGTTGTCAAAGATGCCACGAACGGTCAGCTCGAGTTCGGATCCGTCCGTAAGCATTGCTTCAACAGTGTCGCCAATGCCCACTGCGAGTTTTTCTGATTGGCCTTCGCTTACAAGCACACCATCAGCATCAAGATCTGCTTGAGCTCCCTTAATCATCTCGAGATCAATTAAGCCGGCTGCAGTCACTGGATTGATCACACTGGCGAAGCGTCCCTTGTCAGCAATCTTCACAGTGGCAAAACCAATCGAAGTGGCTTGCTCAACTGAGCTGAGTTTGGCAACTTCATCTACGAGGGTTGGGCTGAGGCCACCAAAACCCTGAGTCTGCACACTGATTGCATAGTCACCCTTGAATTGCTCACCGATGAGATTGCGTATCTCAGTGCGCAGCGAAGCCGCAAGCACAGTGACTGCAGTTACCAAAGCCACACCGATCAGTACTGGGGCAGCCGTGCGTGCAGTGCGCTTTGGATTTCGCGCTGCATTCTCGCGAGCCATCGTTCCAGTCACACCACGAAGGCGCTGTATTGGGGCGCCAATCAGCATTGCAAGTGGTCGCGCTGTGACAGGGCCAATTGCCAGCACGCCCATGAAGATTGCTACAACACCGAGACCAAGAATTCCTGCGGCGGCACCAGCAAACACTGCGATTACGGAAGCTCCACCGATCACAAAGCAAAGCACTGTGAAAACAAATCGGCTTTTACGTGATGTGACCACTTCGCTGACCGAATCACGCATAGCCGCGATAGGTGGCACTTTGCCAGCCGAGCGGGCCGGGAAGACTCCAGCAATGAGTGTGACGATCATGCCTACGACCAAAGTGGTGACGATCGCTGAACCTGTGATTACGAGACCCCTCGATGGAAGATCGACCCCGAATGCCTGCAACATTGCTTTGAGTCCACGTGACAAACCGATTCCGGCCACGATGCCAAAAGCTGAACCAATCAAGCCAACGGCTGCTGATTCAATGAGCAGTGCGCGCGTAACTTGTTTGCGACTCGCACCGATTGCACGCAACAGAGCACTTTCCCGCATGCGCTGCGCGGCAGTGATGGAGAACACGTTGTAGATAACGAACGTGGCTACTCCGAGTGCGATGAAAGCAAAGATGCGCAAGAAGATCGAGAAGAAGTCGAGCACCGCACCGATTTGATCCTGAGTTTCCTTGGTTATTTCATCACCAGTGAGGGTTTCAATTTCCTTGTAACTGGAGAGCGAGGCAGTGATCTTGTCGGCAAGTTCGCGATCACTGAGCGATCCGTCTCCGACCACGAGTACTGCATCAATAAATCCTGGAGTCCCAAGAAACTCGGTTGCTGTCTGCAAATCAAACAGTGCAAAAGTTGCCCCGCCTGGGGAAGAGACCCCGCCATATTTGGCTATACCGACGAGCTTGAAATCTCGTGTGCCTGCCTTAGCGCTGATACGCACGGTATCGCCAACCACATAATTAGCAGCATCGGCAGAACTCTCGTCGAGAGCCACTTCTGTGTCATTTGCGGGTGCGCGTCCATCAAGCAGTTCCCAAAAGACATCGTTCTCGGTCATTACCGCGCCAAATGTTGGCGGGCCATTGCCTTCACTGCCGATTGCTTCACCGTCTTTGCCGATGATGCGCGCATAAGCCTGCACTTGCGGTATCGCTGACTGCACACCTTCAACCTTGGCAACGTCTTCGGCGATTGAGGCTGGTAGCAGAGTGCGTTCTTCCGCACCGAAGTCAGTTTCAATCACATTTGATGAGCGCACATATGCATTCACGTCGGCGAATACTTCAGCAAAGAGTGTGTCAAATGTTCTGTTTAATGTGTCGGAGAAAATCTGCGTGCCCGACAAAAATGAAGTGCCGAGAATTACGGCAAGTGAGGTCAGGAACAGGCGTCCCTTGCGCGCAACGATCCCCTTTAGGGCAACCTTCCACATGTGGTCAGTTTCCGAACTGCTTCATGCGGTCCAGCACCTTTTCCGCGGTTGGACTCCGCATTTCATCAACGATCTTGCCGTCAGCAAGAAAAACAATTCGGTCGGCGATCGCTGCCGCAACCGGATCGTGGGTAACCATCACGATGGTCTGATCGAGCTCATCGACAACTTTGCGCATGAATCGCAAAACTTCAGAGCCCGAACGCGAGTCAAGGTTGCCCGTTGGCTCGTCAGCGAAGATGATTTTTGGTTGCGAGGCAAGTGCTCGTGCCACAGCTACGCGTTGTTGTTGTCCACCAGAAAGCTCGCTTGGTTTGTGATGGAGCCGATCGCGAAGACCAACCGCGTCGATCACTCGGTTGATCCATGCTTCGTCACCTTTGCGATTTGCGAGCAGTAATGGGAGCCGAATGTTTTCTTCGGCTGTGAGTGTCGGCACCAGGTTGTATGCCTGAAAGACGAATCCGATTTCATCACGACGCAAAGTGGTGAGTGATTTGTCGGACAAACCCGTGAGGTCTGTGCCATCGATGATCACGCGCCCTTCGGTAAGGCTGTCAAGGCCCGCGAGGCAATGCATAAGTGTGCTTTTGCCAGAGCCACTGGGGCCCATGATCGCTGCGAATTCACCGACCTTGAAGTCGACTGTCACACCGTCCAGCGCATGAACCGTGTTTTCACCTTTACCGTATGTTTTGCGAGCCCCTTCGGCGCGCGCAGCAACATCCAGTGGGGGGGTTTGGAGATTTGTCACCCTGTCAGGCTAACGCCCTATTTCTTGTTGGGCTGTGGCAGAACGCGCAGGTACGGCTTTACCGTGTTCCAGCCTTGCGGGAAAAGCTGCTTCGCTTCGTCATCACTCACCGATGCGCCAATGATCACGTCTTGGCCGTCCTTCCAATTCGCAGGTGTTGCCACTTTGAATTGTGCGGTCAGTTGTAGCGAGTCAAGAACTCGGAGAATTTCGTCAAAGTTACGCCCGGTTGATGCGGGGTAGGTGAGGGTGAGTTTCACCTTCTTATCTGGCCCGACGATGTAAACCGAGCGAACGGTGAGGGTGTCATTCGCATTTGGATGGATCATGTCGTAGAGATCGCTCACTTTGCGGTCGGCATCACCGATCATTGGGAAATTCACTGGCGTGCCTTGGGTTTCAGCGATATCGGCTTCCCATTTCACATGCGAATCCACAGGATCAACGGAGAGGCCGATGACCTTGGTGTTGCGCTTGTCGAACTCGCCCTTGATCTTGGCCACATAACCAAGCTCGGTGGTGCACACCGGCGTGAAATCCTTCGGGTGGCTAAAGAGGATGCCCCAAGAATCACCGAGCCACTCATGGAACTTGATGGTTCCTTGGGTGGTTTCGGCTGTGAAATCGGGGGCGGTGTCTCCTAGGCGAACAGCCATTTCTTGTCTCCTTCTAAAGGCCCGTCGTGGGCGGGGTTCTTAAATCCCTACTAGTTTGGTCAACTTTAGCGCCGACGGCCCCTGGGGACAACTCCGCCACCCTGAGCGTGACACCTGTTCTTTAGATTGAAGTAATGAGCCTGCGCCGTATTTGCCGAATAATTCTCGCCGCAGCGCTCGCATTCTCAGTTGTCACCGTTGCCGATTTTGTTATTTCTGTTCGATCTGTTGCCGCTCTCTACGGCACCAGCACACCGGTTGCGGGCCGATACATCGTGGTTGTTAAAGGTCAGCGCGATGTGGATGCGCTTGCTACCGAGCTTGCGTCTGATGGTCTCAGGGTGGTTCGCAAGTACAAACTCGCCGTGCGTGGTGTGGCAGTTGATTTGTCATCCGATCAGGTCACGCGATTGCGATCAAATGGTCGAGTCGTGTACCTGGAAAAATCCCGCAAGATAAAGATCACTGAATCATCGTGGGGAATTGACCGCATTGATCAGCGCACACTGCCGTTGAATTCGCGCATTGAGCGCGGCATTACGGGTGAAGGCGTTACCGCATACGTGGTGGATACCGGAATTGCTGCGGGTCACAACGAGTTCAGTGGGCGAGTCCGAAGCGGTTACAGCGTCTTTGGTTCCACCGCTGATTGCAATGGCCACGGCACACATGTGGCGGGCACAATTGGTGGCGATTCAATTGGCGTCGCCACCGCAGTGAACCTCGTGCCGGTGAGGGTCCTTGATTGCAATGGCTCAGGCACGATCGAAGGTGTGATCGAGGGTCTCAACTGGATGATTCGCCATCACAAAGAAGGTGAGCCAGCTGTTGCCAATCTGAGTCTCGGCGCTGGAATGTCCCAAGCACTGAACGATGCAGTCAAGGCAGCAGTCCGTGCAGGAATCAGCGTGGTTGTAGCGGCCGGCAACTCCGATGAAGATGCTTGCAACACGTCGCCCGCCAGTGAGCCAACCGCAATCACCGTTGGCGCCACCACGATTTTTGATACACGTGCTTCCTATTCAAATTTCGGCCCGTGCCTTGACCTCTTCGGCCCAGGATCTGACATCGTCTCGGCAACCAATAACGGCAATGATTCATACCAAACCCTTAGTGGCACATCTATGGCGTCACCGCATGTGGCAGGTGTGGCTGCTTTGTATTTAGGGGTGAATCCCGATGCCACTCCGGGTGAAGTCCGCGATGCGTTAGTTGATGGATCGTCACGCAATGTTGTTCGCAATGCGAATGGCTCACCGAATGTATTGGTTTCAACTTTGGCGATCACCAATCCTGATGCTCCGTCACCAAGTTCACCGCCACCCGATCAAACCACCACAACCACTGCGCCACCATGGCGGCCAACCACCACCGTGCCAGAAGAGTTGGCTCCACCGCGCGTGGAGTTGAGCATTAATGGCCGCGATGTAGTTGTTGATGTGTCCAGTGTTGAACGTTATGGCTCCTACCAAAAAGTCGAGATCAGCCGTGGCTATTCGCGTTTGGTCACTAAGTATTCATCATCGGTCAGTTACATCGATGAAGATCGCGCCACTTCGTACGGCACGGTCACCTACACGGTGAAGGTATCTGACTACCGGGGTAGAAGTGCAAGCACTTCGGCGTCAATTCGTGTTGATCCACCTTCGCCACCGCGTGTGGATGAAGGTGATATTTATGTTTACAAAGACGGCTATCGATACACCGCAGTAGTGCCTTTCAACACCTACTACTCGGGTGACACAATTGCGCTCTATTGCGGTTACAGCGAAAAGCTGATCGCTTCGGCAAGTGGTCGCTCAGGCAAGATTGTGGTCACGTCGCTCACCAGCAATCTTTATTACTGCCGATTGTGGGGGTTGTCTGATTCCGGTGCGGCGAAGGATTACAACACGTTTGATCTGCGCCGTTCATAAAGGCCCGCTTAAGCGAGCTTCAGGAACATCTTTTTGACATCTTCAATTGCGTAGCCCTCGTCGGCTGACTGCTTTGGATTTGCGATGCACCACGTGAGGCCCGCGGCCACGATCGAAAACCCCACTTGCTCAAGTGCTTTGGTAGCCGCCGAGACTTGCGTGACAACGTCGCGGCAATCCCGCTCTTCAGTGAGCATTGATTGAATGCCACGAACCTGGCCCTCAATACGCTTTAAGCGCTTCAACAGATCTTCAACGGTTTCTTCTGGCAGCTGCATGGTGTCTCCTCGTCGGATTCAAGGATACCCACTGGGGTATAAAGATTCCATCACCCCTTGAGATTCGCGGCACGAGGTGGTACTTATCTATTTATGCGATATGGCGGATATCGCATACGGCGGAAATCTGAGTTACTTGCGGCATCTGTGCTTTTCACGGGTGTATTCGTAAGTACTTCGAAGGCGCAGTATGCACAAGAAAGTGCACCGGCTATCAACGCCGATGCAGTGGTCACTCAAGTGGCAGCATCAGGGGAACACTCCTGTGCGTTGTTCAGTAACGGCACCCTCAAGTGTTGGGGACTAAACGACGTTGGACAGCTCGGCCAGGGCGATGTTGATTCACGTGGTGACACCAGCGGCGAAATGGGTGATGTGTTGCGCCCGATCGATCTTGGTGAAGGGGTAGTAGCCACGCAAGTGGACACCGGCACAGACTTCACATGCGTGCTGTTATCTGGTGGTGACGTGAAATGTTGGGGCGGCAACAACTACGGCCAACTCGGCACCGGCACCGTTGACTCCATTGGTGATGATGCATCTGAGATGGGTGACTCGTTGTTGCCCATTGATTTAGGTGCGGGCCGTACTGCCACTCAGATATCTGTAGGCAACGATCATGTGTGTGCGGTTCTGGACGACTCTTCGTTGAAGTGCTGGGGTTCAGGCGCGAACGGGCGACTTGGTCAAGGCAACGTGAACAACCTGGGTGACGGTGTGTTCGAAATGGGCGACAATCTCGCTGCGGTATCGCTGGGTACGGGGCGCACTGTGAAGTCCGTGAGTGCTGGTGGCGCGCATACATGCGCGGTGCTTGATAATGACACCTTGAAGTGTTGGGGCGTGAACACCTACGGCCAACTCGGCAAAGGTAACAAGGTCACGCTTGGGGATTCTTTAGCTGAAATGGGCAATGGCCTCGCTGCGATCTCGCTGGGTACGGGGCGCACTGCGAAGTCGGTGACTGCTGGTGGTGCACATACGTGTGCGGTGTTGGACGATGACACTCTGAAGTGCTGGGGTCGCGGGGATTCGGCCCAGTTGGGGGCAGGCAACACCAACAGCCTCGGTGATGGCGCAAACGAAATGGGCGACTCACTGCAACCAGTAGCACTTGGTGATTCTGTGTTACCGGTGCAAGTGAGCGCGGGCGATGCTTTCACCTGCGTGTTGCGGGACAACTCAAGCTTGGTGTGTTTTGGGATGAATACCGATGGCCAATTAGGTATCGAGAGCACCGATCAAATCGGTGACTCATCAGATGAGACTGGGAACGGGCTAATCGCGGCGGACTTAAATATGGCAGTCGAGTTCGTGGCCGCTGGTGCCTCACATGCGTGTGCCGTTAGCGATACCGGGGCCGTTAAGTGTTGGGGCTACAACGCCGCAGGGGAGTTGGGCCAAGGAAGTATCGACACCTTGGGCGATGAGCCAGGCGAACTTGGGGTAGCGCTTGCACCGATCACATTGGGCCACTACCCACCAACGGTTGAACTCTGGGCGGACACAATTTTGGTGACAACAAATGAGTTCACTTTGATGCTCGGGGCCAACAGCCCACTTGACTGCGCAACGGTTTCAACGCTTGAAAATCAAGACTTCAACTTCTCCATGCTTGATCGCTTCACGGTCACCGATGACGGATCAGGAACATGTGTGATTGCGGCAACAGCGATCTATTTGCCTGGCGATATCGGCCTTGCGGGAATTAGCAAGGCGCCATCATTTTCTGTGAGTGATGTGTATGGGAACACCCAAAGCGATATTGCCAACACAGATTCTTTGTATGTCACCGTGGATTTAACAGAACCCTCCACCACTACAACAGCGGAAGAGACAACAACAACTACGACAACTACGACAACCACGACCACGACGACGACCACGACCACGACCACGACCACGACGACCACAACCACGACGACCACAACCACGACGACCACAACCACGACGACCACAACCACGACAGTCCCGCCAACCACAACCACGACAGTCCCGCCAACCACAACCACCACGGTCGTGCCTGAATTGCGGCCCGCGGTTGGTGTGGGGCGCACGATCACTGCAACTGCATTGCTCAACCATCTGCGTTATCGCGCACCCGCTCAATCCAAGATCACTCTGCGAGTGGAGGCCGCCGATTCGCGTTATTGCAAGGTCGCCCAAGGCCGAATCAAGGGTGTGAAGCGGGGCTCCTGCCGGGTTGTTATCCGTGTTAAGCCACCAGGGTCACCGCCGGTGGTGAAGCGGGTTCGGCTGTATGTGAATTGAGAGTAATCTGAGGAAATGACAGTAAAGCCGACAAAAGAACAGATCGAAGCGTTCATCGCCGCCCCCATCGAAGGACCCGTACACATGGTGAACCTTCTCAAGTTCGTTAAGACAACCGACGACGGTTTGAAGTCGGGCAAAGAGAGCTACAAGCACTACAGCGATGCAGCGATCAAAATGGTGCAATCAACTGGTGGCAAGTTGGTCTGGATTGGTAAGCCGTGGACCGTTCTGATCGGCACCGAATCAGATGAATGGGATTTAGTAGCAATCGTTGAATACCCAAGTCGCGAAGCATTCCTCGAGATGACCTCGAGGCCCAAATATAAAGAAGCCGCTGGGGATCGCACGGCAGCGATTGAGCGCAGTGCGCTCATTCCCACTAAGCCAGGACGCATTGACTGATGGGTCGCAACATTCTGTTCATTACCACTGACCAAATGCGGTTCGACTGTCTTGGTGTCAATGGGGGAACTGTTGCCAAAGTGCCAGTAATAGATGGTTTAGCGAGTTCGGGGCTTAACTACACGCGCATGCATGCTCAAAACGTTGTGTGCATGCCCGCTCGCAGCTCAATGATCACAGGTCAGTATCCGCGTACTCACGGCGTGTATGCAAATGGCGTGCCGCTGCCATCTGATGCTCACAGCATTGCTGCGCACCTAAATGAGAACGGATATCACACCGCTCTGCTCGGGAAAGCACACTTTGAACCCGCATTTGATTTCGAAAACAAGTGGGACGAAAACAAATTCGCCGCAGCAGGAAGCACTGGTCCATATCGCGGCTTTGACTACATCGAGTTCGCCATGCACGGCCCTGAATTGCCGTGGCATTACGGACGATGGCTTAAGGCTCAGGACAAGAATGCGTGGAAAGGTTTTTATCCACTTGTGCGTCCAGACGGGAAAGCGCTGAACGACGCAGGAGGTGGAGACACCGGTGCACCACAAGTTGCGCGCAATCCAATCGCACGCGAGCTTTATCACACCGATTGGGTGGCGGACCGCACGATTGAATGGCTGAAGTCCGTTGACACATCTGAAAATTTCTTCTGTTGGATGAGTTTTCCCGATCCTCATCACCCTTGGGATCCGCCAGAAAGCGAACTGCATCGCATCAATTGGCGCGATCTGGACATTCCCGATGGCTGCCCAGACTCCGAAGCAAAAGTGCGGGCGATACTTGAGAATAAGCCTGCGCACTGGATGGGCTACTACGACGGTTCGTTCTCGAACAGCGAAGGTGGGCCGCGCGCCTTTGTGCCACGCAACATGACTCACGATCAGATTCGTGAGATCAATGCATTGAACCACATTGAAAATGAACTCATTGACGAAGCAACTGGGCGTGTATTGGCAGTGCTGGCCGAGCGTGGAGTTCTCGACAACACCGACATCATCATCACAACCGATCATGGTGAACTTCAGGGCGACTACGGTTTGATGTTCAAGGGCCCGTATCACGTTGATTCTCTGATGCGACTCCCGATGGTGTGGAAGCCGGCTGTTAATGCTGGGGTCACTCCAGCAGTGATCCACGAGCCCGTTGGTCAAATCGATCTTGCCGCGACATTCTGTGAAATCGCTGGTGTGGAAATTCCCGATTGGGTTCAGGGCAAGCCGTTGCCAACTGCGCCTGGCGATGCCACGCGTGAGCGCGTTCTAACCGAGTGGGACAGTCAGTTTCCTGACAAGGACATGCGTTTGCGGTCAATCTGGCGCGATGGTTATTTGTGCACTGTTTACGAGCAAGGTGGACCAAAAATCAACGGCGTGCCGATGTACGACGGCACGGAAGGGGAGCTCTACACAGTCAATGACGGACCGCATCAGTTCGTTAATCGCTGGGATGATCCAGATTTTCGCACTATTCGTGATGACCTCGTTGCCGACATGTACGCAAGTTTCCCTGAGCACCGAAACCCACGCTTGGCGGTCGAAGCCCCAACGTGATCGTAGGATTAGGCAACGCCAACGGGGAGGAAAATGCGCGCCGCAGTAATGCACGCTTATGGTGTGCCCGAAGATCTGAAAATCGAAGAAGTTCCCGATCCAGTGCTGAAACCAGGCTGCGTAATCGTGGATGTGAAGGCATCGTCGGTGAATTTTCCCGATGTGTTGATAATTGCAAACAAGTATCAGGTCACGATGCCGTTGCCGTTGACCCCTGGAAGCGAGTTTGCGGGAGTTGTTAGCGCAGTAGCCGAAGGTGTTGACAACCTGAAGATCGGCGATCGGGTGATGGGCGCCACTTTTGTTGGTGCATTTGCCGAGAAAGTTCTTGCACCGGCCATGGTGTTACGCAAGATCACCGACAAAGTTGATTACGCCTCGGCGGCGGCATTCATGGTCACGTATCAGACCTCCTACAACGCGCTTCGCAGTGTTGCCGATGCCAAAGCAGGTGAGTGGGTTGTTGTTCTGGGTGCAGCCGGTGGAGTTGGCAGCGCAGCGATTGACCTCGCAAAGATGCTCGGTTGCAAAGTAATCGCCTGCGCTTCTGATGATGAGAAGTTGGAAGCGTGTCGTGGTCGCGGAGCAGACGCCACGATTAACTATGAAACCGAGAATCTAAAAGAGCGCATCAAGGAAATCACCGGTGGTGGTGCCGATGTGGTGATTGATCCCGTCGGGGGTCACTACTCCGAGGACGCTCTGCGCGCGTGCAAATGGAAAAGCCGTTTTGTCGTGGTGGGATTTGCCGCCGGAGACATTCCAAGAATCCCTCTGAATCTCGTGCTCCTAAAGGGAGTGCACATCATGGGATTTGAAGTGCGTACGTTTCCTCAGAACGAACCCGAACTTTACAAACGCGACATGCGCGAACTCATGCAGATGCTCGACGATGGTTTCAAGCCGCTGATCGGAGCGACTTTTCCACTTGCGCAAGCGGCCGAGGCTCTGCGTTTCGTTGCAGATCGCCGCGCCACTGGCAAGGTCATCGTCACAAACGACTAGTTCAATACGCTCGCTTTGATAATCGCCATTGCTGCATCCGCGAGAAGCTCTGGTGCGCGTTTACCGACTGCGCCAGACATGCGATCCATACTGCGCCAGCCGTATAAGTTCTGCAGCAACGCAAAAGTATCGTCCGAGATCGATTCACGATCTATCCCAAGCCATGAACTGAGCTGATCTGCGAGCAACTGTTCTCGCTGATCACTGAGCGACTTGGCCGCCTTCCACTCAGCTGCAAGCACATCAACACTGCGAATCATCGCGCCGTATTGCTTTACGAATTTGCATCGCAGTTCAGCCAGAGCCACGAGTCTCGTGTGAAGATCATCACCGACTGGTTCGGTAGAGAAGTACTTACGGATCTTTGGAAATAGTGTTCGCGCTGATTCCGCGATGAAGTCGTCGTAGGAGCCGAAGTACCGAAATAGTGTGCGCTCTGAGATTCCAGCCCTCGCAGCGATGTCGGCAAAGGTGGGGTAAGGACGCCCCTCGGTGTAAAGCGCAAGTAAGGCATCAATCGCGGCTTCTTTCCCACGAACCACACGAAGATGGCGGCCATCCGCAGACGGAACAGTATTTGATGGCACCAGGTGATTCTAATTTATTGTCACCATTTCTGACGGAACTCGAAATCTGTCACGACACGATTCCCATCAGATGAACCTTGGCGTTGACTGTTACCCTTTTAATGTGCCGTTGATCGACCTCAACCAACAGGGATTCCCCTCTAATTATGACGTTTGTGTAATTGGTGCTGGCGCCGCTGGGATCACACTCGCACTTGAGTTGAGTGATGCTGGGCAGAAGGTGTTGCTGTGCGAAGCAGGAGATCGGCGATTTGATGCTGCCAGTCAAGACGCCTATCAAGGCGAACTCACCGGCGAAAAGTATTACGAACTAATCACCGCACGAATGCGTTACTTCGGTGGTACTACAAACCACTGGGCGGGCTACTGCCATCCTTTGCAAGAAATAGATTTTGCGCCACGCAATGATCTGGTGGTGCCAGGTTGGCCGATTTCTTATGAAGACATTTGGCCCCACTACGAAAGAGCCGGGCAAATTACTGATCTGCCAGATAATGCGTGGGACTTTGATGGGCTGAAAGCCGCAGCTCAGTTGCCAACGATTCTTGGTGCAGATAGTGGGATGGACTCCCTTGCATTTCGCTGGCCACGTGAATTCAAGTTTCGAAAGTTGTATCTTGACCAGCTGATTGCAACTCCGAATGTGACCATCGCACTGAATGCCAACCTGGTCGATATTGAGTTTGGGGTTGCCAGCAAGTTTGTATCGTCAGCAAAATTCAAGAACTACAATGGCGATACCTACACAGCTTCTGCCGACAAGTATGTGATCGCCTGCGGTGGAATTGAGAATGCAAAGCTGTTGCTGAACTTCGCTGATTCTCATACTGAATTGATGGATGTTGCTGGAAACATTGGTCAGTACTTCATGGAACACCTCTGCTACTACAACTCCGCTTACATCATCACGGGCAAACAAGAAGTTGAGTATTTGCAGAAGTTGGTTGGTGGGCAGCCTTCTGATGTCGGCAACTATCAATGGGTCGCGGTTCCAAATGCCGATGCGCGTGCGAAGCACGATCTCGCTGCAAACGTGTCCATAACCCTCGACGACACGCGCTTCTTCCCGCCCGATACGATCCTCGCTGACCCGGTTACAAAAGGTGTGCAGTCGTTGATGAAGAATACGAAAGTGTCCGGATCAGATCAAATCATTTACTGCTTTCTTCGTGCAGAGCAACTTCCTAACCCAGAATCAAATATTCAGCTTTCGGACCAGCGTGACGAGCAGGGTTTGCGCCGGGTCACCTTGAACTGGGGATTTGATCCGCGTGATCTCAAGTCAATGGTGGGCACTGCGGGTTTGTTTGGTCAGGTTATAGCCAAACAAGATTTGGGCCGAGTCTGCATGACTCCCCCCGATGGCCAGAGCCAGTGGACAACGATTTACGGGGGCTACCACCACATGGGTACCACTCGTATGTCTGAAACTGCCGAACACGGCGTCGTTGACACCAACTGCCGCGTACACGGAATCGACAACCTTTATATGGGTGGCTCATCGGTCTTTTCAACTGGGGGTTGGGCTAACCCAACCATCAACGTTGTTGCATTTGCCGTGCGGCTTGCTGAACACTTGAAGCAGGTTTGAGATGAGTGAAGTTTCACGACGCAAGTTCATCATCGGTGGTTCGGCGGTAGCAGCCGTGGCAGCTATCGCAACCTCGACCTCATTGATCGGCGAAGATTCCAAACAAACCTCGTTAATCGCAAAGCCCACTTCAACTCCCGAGCCACGAATTGACCCAGCAGTTGATCCAGCTTCATGGTTTGACTCACCGGCAGACATTGCGGTTCTTGGTGCTGCTCCGCTTGGGGTAACGATTCGCGGTAGTAGCGAGCAGCAATCGGTGTCGAGTATCAAATCGCTTGAAGAGTATGTAGCCGTTGTAGAACTAGAACAACAGGTGGGCACTTTGCAACAGTTGGGAAACTGGTTTCTTACGCCAACTGAAGTTGCAGTCGCACAGCGAATCAGTAAGACATCCGTCTGACACAATTTCGCCTCGTGATTAACCAATGACCGACGGCAATTCTGAATCAATCAAAGAAAAAGTTCGGGCACTCCTGAATCGTGCCAACCATCCAAACACTCCTCAGCCCGAGGCAGAAACTGCGATCGAGCTGGCATTTCGTTTAATGCAAAAGCATGGCCTATCCGAATCGGAGATTGGTGGCGTGAAGGATGGCTCCTCTGCCGAAATAGTCGTGAAGCGTGTGGCTGTAACGGGCAAGTATCGGGTGCAACGCCAAAATCTCTTGTATGTAATCGCTCGGCATCATTCTTGTGTTGGCTATAGGGATGACGATGATGGTGATGCTTGTGTGGTGGTTCTCTACGGCCGCGAGTCGGATATTTTTGCCGCTGAAACCATCTTTGCAACCGCAGATTTGCTCGGTACTCGGCTTTTGCCACGTGGCGATCGCTCGGCGCGCACCGCTTGGTGGCAGGGTTTTCGGCGCGGGATTGATGAATCTTTGGGTAAGGCGCATAAAGAATTTGTGGTTGATTCTCCGGGGGCAGGGCTTGTGCTCGCCGATCGTGTGGAGCGGGCCACCTCATACCTTCGCGCACACGGGCCGCGTCTGACTTCCAACTATTCATATGTGGCAGCGGGATCAGACGCATATGCAAGTGGGCGCTCTGCTGGCCGTGGTTTTTCATCCCCTGGTGGCACTTTCGGTTCGGGGATTCGTGGAGAAATTGGATGACCAGTATCAGTCAATTTATTGAAGATGCAAAACTCGCAGCAGGCAACTACCAACGCTGCGATCACGAATCGGCACTGTGTTACGCGGTTGAAGGAGTTGTTGAAACGGCCCACGGCTGGAAAAGACTCTCAAAACCAGAGCTCGCCTTATTTGTGGATGCCGTGTGTGACACCGAAGGCATAGATTCACCAGAAATCTCGCATCTGCGTCGCACTGGCAGTGTCATCGCATCAGCGGATATTGAGTACCACTCGATCGAATTTCGGGGCAGCACTGTGAATGTGGGTTCAGTGTTGCACGAGATTGCACATCTCACTGCGGGTGCTAGTGGTCACGGAATCGTTTTTCGGAACGAGTTTGTGCGCCTAGTGCGCCGGCACTCAAGCGTTGAGCATGCCGCGTTCTTGCACGCCGTTATGCAAGGTGTTGGTCTTGAAGTTGCTCCATGGCAGGCGCTTAGCTAGTCAGACCAGTTGGTGGTGTTCAGTAGTTCAACCACACCGCGCGCGAATTCAAGAAAACGCTTCATCGTGTAATCGAAATCTTTGCCACAAAGCTCTTCTCCAGTTATGGACCACACGATCCAAGCATGTGCACGATCCGAGGTGGTCACATCGAACCACACTCCGTCAGGCTTAACCGAAAGTGAATCACTCAATCGGTTCCAGACACCCTTAGCGTTCCAGTGCGCACCACATTCGGTCAGCACCGCTACTTCAGCAACATGGTTGGGATCGTCTGTAGTGGCACAACCAAGAAAAATGTCGAGCCCTTCAAGCGCTAGCTGGGTGATGGAGTCATCATCCCACCGAGTGCAGTCATTTTCTGCGCCCTCAAGAATCAGCCAGTCAAAAACATATGACTCATAGGGGCTCAGGCGAGTGAGTGCCTGATTCTGATAATGGTCGGAGTCTTTTTCGCTCACTTGACCTCCTGGTCCGCTCAAAAATGACGGTATTCAGGGGGTGTATCAGGGTCACTCGGGTTCTTCGATTCCCTTGTAATCAGGGTTAAGAATGAATTGCCCGCTTATTACTCGGTCCCCATAGCCCTCGGAGTCGAAAACCAGCCCAACTGCCAAGAGGCCTTTAGCAATCGGGAAACTAAGTGTGACCGTTTGAGTCGTATCCGCGGGCATAACTTCTACGAATGGATCGTTTGACGGCGTGACTGAGTTGAGGTCCGATGTGTATACGCGGAAAGAATCCCTGTCGATCTTCACTGGCGTGAGCGCCCCATTGCGAAACTGAATGGTGACTTCTAGTTCGCGAGCGGGTGCGTCTTCCACGGTGAAGGCATTCCCTTTTAATCCGGTCACCATTATCTGCACGTTGCCCATACCGGCGAGCATGTTCATTGTGTAGGGGACTGGGTTGATGTCACCAGGAAGCTGGGGATTGAGCCCTTTTTGTACAGTCGTGGAGGTTTCTTCAGCGGTGTTCGAGTCGCTGCAGGCAGGCAAAATCAACAACATGCCAGTTACTACAGCGGCGATGATTCGTTTTCTGATGAGTATCACTTTACGTTGACATTCTTGTTGGCTGCCAGGCGTTCAATCAGTCTTGGTGGGAGCACCACAATTGCGATCAGGCACAGCAACACAAGCATGTAGATGATCACAGGCGTGGAGTGTTCTCGTGGTGGCACCTCAATCGGAGAGGCAATGGCTGACGACACTTGTCCGCCGCTAGAGCCCGAACCACTGGTATCAATCTCAATTACGTTGCCTTCGGAGTCGATGATGGTGCTGGGTGTGGTGTCACCATTGCCACCTCCAGACCCATCTGGTGTGGTGTTGGGTGTGCCGTCTGGGTTAGTGCTCGACGTGGTTTCGCCTGGAGTAGTTGTGTCTGTGGTTTCATCATCTTCACCGCCGGACATGAAGTCACCGGTGAGAGTTGGGTTTGAACAGCTAGACAAGCTCGGTGCTGGTGCCGCGCCAGGAATCTTTGCCATTGCTGTGAACGCCGCCTGTACGAGGTTCTTGGGAAGTGGGGAGTATCCCAACTGTTCAGCCTTCTGTTGGCCAGCACAAACGAAGTATGCGATGAACTTGGAAAGAGCTTCACCCTTTTCTTCACTAAATGGTGCCGCGGTTGTTGTCGGAACAATCATGTATGAGTAGCTAGAGACTGGATAAGCATCGGCATTGCTGTTGTTGTAAACACCAGTGAGTACCTGTGTGCCGTCGGGATTCAGAGTTGCCCCAGTGAGGGCGAGTGCAACCGAACGCGCAGTCGGCTGCGCATAGTTGCCCGCCTTGTTCTTGATTGATGCAACAGGGAACCCGCGTTCTTTGGCGTATCCGTACTCAACGTAAGTAATTGCACCATCGTTGTACGGTGCACCAACAAAGTTGGCCACACCGTCTGAATACTGCTGTGCAGCAAAGTTCAAGCTACCCGGATTGGGATAAAGCGAGGTTGCTACACAGTTTGAGCCGAGCCCCGCCAGACCACAGAAGGTGTTCCATTCGGTTGGGGTCTGTGACTTCATGTATTCAGTGAACTGTGCAGAAGTACCTGAGCCATCTGATCGAATTACAACTTTGATAGGAAGATTTGGCAGGGATAGTGATGGATTATCTGCCTTGATGCTTGCATCGTTCCAATTACGTACTGCACCAGTGAAGATTTTCGCCAGTGTGGCTGGGCTCAGCTGTAAGTTGCGCACCTGCGATCCATTGATCTTGAGGTTGTACATAAACGCAGTGCCACCGGCAACGATCGGCAAGTAGGCATACGGGCGTCGGGCCGCTTCACTAATTTCGTTCACACCACCGTCGTTGTTAAACGGAATTTCTGATACCGCAAAGTCAACTTGGGATTGGTAGTAGTACACGCGGCCCGAGGTGGATCCAACACCCTGATAGTTGATGGTCAAGCCCTGGCGCGCAACGTCAGCGCGCCACTGGTCAACAGCAATCTGGCTCCATGTAGAACCTGCACCGTCAACTGTGACTGCAGCAGAGGCGGTTGGTACCGAAACAATGCTGGATAAACCGATGAGTCCCGTCGCTGCAAGGATTCTGAGTTTTCCGACTCGCATCTTGGTCATCCGAAATGTCCGCTGACGTAAGCATTGGTGCGCTCATCGCGCGGTGTGGTGAAAATTTTCGCAGTGAGGTCAGCTTCAACGATGCGCCCAGGCTGATTTTCTTCAGCAAGGAAGAAAGCACAGAACTTGGAGACACGCTGAGCTTGCTGCATATTGTGAGTCACAATGACGATCGTGATCGTGTCACTCAATTCTTGGATTGTCTCTTCAATGCGCCGAGTTGAAGATGGATCCAGGGCAGAGCAGGGCTCGTCCATCAACAGCACCTGTGGCTTCACCGCGAGCGAACGCGCAATGCATAGACGCTGCTGTTGACCACCAGAAAGTGCGCGCCCTGGCTCACCGAGCCGATCCTTGACTTCCTTCCAGAGCCCCGCCCGCTGTAGTGAAGTTTCGAGAATGTCGTCACGCTCGTGGCGGTCAACCTTGAGCCCAGACAACCGAAGACCCGAAAGTACATTCTCCGCAATGGTCATTGCTGGGAATGGGTTTGGCTTCTGGAAAACCATTCCGATGTGGCGGCGCACCTCAGTCAGGGGCATTGCTCCGCGGTAGATGTCGTCACCGTTGAGTTGGATCTCGCCAGCAAGGCTTGCTCCTGGAACGAGTTCGTGCATGCGATTCAATGTGCGAAGGAACGTTGACTTCCCACATCCCGATGGGCCGATGAGCGCCGTTACCTCGAGCGGTCGCATCACAAGGTTGACGCCCTCGAGCACTTTTTTCTCGCCGAACCAACAAGACACATTTCGTGCTGAGAGCCCACGTGGGGATTCAATGAAGACCTCACCGGCAGAGTCAATGATTGACTGGTCGCCACTCGAAGTGTTTGAAATTGGTGATGTTGTGGATTGGGTGTTGATAGTGCTCATGCCAAGCCTTTCTTCTGTAGACGTTTGCGTTTGAACTTGCTGATGTGATCTGGGCCACGACCGCCGAGCATGCGGGCGGTTACGAACAACACGAGTACGAGGATCAGTAGCACGAGTGCTCCGGTCCACGCGCGTTGGATCTGTGCTTCTTGAGGAAAGCGAACTAAGCGAAAGACAAAGAAAGGCAAAGCGTCTTGCTTGCCGCCAAATGGGTTGGTGTTAACCACGAAGGCACCGCCTACGGTGAGAATCAGTGGCGCAGTTTCACCGATGACTCGGGCGATACCAAGAATCACCGCGGTGGCGAGCCCTGAACGCGAAGTTGGGAGAACAACAGTGCTCGTTGTACGCCAGTCGGTTCCGCCGAGGGCAAGTGATGCTTCGCGGAGTCCACCTGGCACCAAGCGCAAGACCACTTCCGCAGTGCGTGTGACGGTGGGGAGGAAGAGCACCGATAGTGCCAATGCTCCAGCAAAACCGGACTGTTGTTGGCCGAGTGCGAGAATCCACGATGCGTAGATAAACAAACCAGCAACGATTGAAGGCACAGCGCTCATTGCGTCGGTAAGGGTGCGCAGTAATCCAGCGAATCGACCCTTTACTTCATTTAGATACACAGCTGATAGCACGCCTAGGGGAATTGAAATTATTGCGGCGAGACCAACTTGTTGCAGTGTGCCGATGATTGCGTGTGCGCCGCCACCTTCGGTCGCATCGCTTAGAGCACCCACATAGCGTTGATCTTCGGTGAAGAAGCGCGGGCGCAGTGCATGGTATCCCTTGCCAATCACATAGAAAACGACAAGCACAAGTGGCACTAGGACAAGAAGCGCACTTGACCAGACGACAACCTTCGCTACGAGGTCTTGCGATGCGATCTTTCCGAATCGACGACGGGAATTGACCAACACGATGGCGATAAAGATGATGTACGTGATCAGCCAAAAGCCAAGCGCACCATCAAAGGGCAGAAGCACGTAGAGAAGAAACCATGTGGAAGCAAGTGCAGTAGCGAACGAAAGTGTCACCGTTGCAACTTCGTCTGGGTTGAACCGTTTGGGTTTGATTCTCTCTTCCACGATCTCGGACATTTCAGATCTCCGTCTGCGCGCCGGAGCGGCCTTTACCGACGATCACCGACGCAATCGCATTTACTAACAGTGTCAACAAGAACAGAGCTAAGCCCGCAGCCATGAGAGCCGAGATTCCATTGGCATTGGATTCGCTGAACTTCAGTGCGATCAGCGCTGCAATTGAGTTGCTGCCTTGCTCCATGATCGAGAATTGACGCACAAACATTGGTGAGATGATCAGCGTTACAGCAATGGTCTCACCGAGTGCGCGCCCAAGACCGAGCATTGCGCCACCAATAATGCCGCCGCGGCCAAACGGCAGCACCACGTCTCTAATCACGCCCCATTTGGTTCCACCAAGTGCAAGTGCTGCTTCTTGTTCACCCATTGGAGCTTGGGCAAAGACTTCACGCATCACCGATGTGCACAAGGGGATAACCATCAAGGAGACAACAACACCTGCCACAAAGGTTGATGCTGCAAACTGTCCGATTGAGTGTGGTGCTGGGCCACTCGCCTTGAAGAGCGGAATCCAGCCGAGGTTGTCGCCCATCCATTTTCCAACGGTGATGAGCCGTGGCTGCAGGTAGAACAATCCCCAAAGGCCATAGATGAGACTTGGAATTGCGGCAAGTAGGTCAACCAACGAGGTGAGCGGTCGACGAATCTTTGCTGGGGCGTATTGCGTGATGAAAAGTGCTGTTGCAATTGAGATCGGTACTGCAATGAAAAGCGCAACCAACGAAATTTGAATCGTGTAGGGGAGTACTGCGCCGATACCGAAATCGCCACCTTGGTCAGGTGCCCACATTTCGGTTGTAAGAAATGAAAATCCCGCTTTGCGAAGTGCGGATGCGCCGCGGAAGAGCAAAAATCCGCCAATGAGAGCCATTAAGGCGAGAGTTGTGAATCCTGCTGCGGTCGCAACTCCGCGGTAGATGCGGTCTGGAACGTCGCGACGAACTGCAATCTCGATGCGTTCTTCTGGAACGACCGTTTCAGTTTGCTCTTGGATTGGAATCACGCTTTTCGCACTGTCTCTTTGGGTTCGCGCAGGGACCGAATCACGAACACTGCAAGTCAAACAACCCGAGGTAGCGGACACCTATCCCAATGGTTATGCCAAGGTGAACGCGAGATGAAATGAGAAGATTCACCTTATAAAACAAGGTCCTGCGGTGGTACAAACTACGCGTGCCGTCTTCTCGTGATGCCCAATCAGTGCTGCAAAAATTGCTGATTCTCTTTGGCATCGCGTTGATGGGTGTTGGCTTCATTGGCATCCGCACCGTGGACGCTTCAATTCCTCGAACTGCTGCCCTTGACCCCACTCGAAGTGCCTCTGCCTCAAAGACTGAGGGTCTTGACAACGAAGTGATCACGGTCAGCTGGTCGGGATTTGGGCCCACTGGCCAGGATGGTTCTAACCAAACAGTCGTACTGCAGTGCAGTGCCAATCCACAGACCGTGGCCGACTGCTTCACCGCCGATCCGTATCCAGCAATTGCCAACGGCAATCGCAAACTAGGCCGCACACTGGATGACGGCACAGGCAGCGTGCAGTTCGAGGTGCGGCCCGCTGCGCAGTTGCCGGTGCTGAATTGCTCGGAAAGCAACCCGTGCTCGGTTTTGGTCTACGAAAGTGGTGAATCTTCAATACCCGCAGACGGTTTACCTCAGACCGCAGCAGTAGTGGCCTTGGAGTTTGCGCCAAGCGTGGCAGACTGCCCACCCGTTACGGACTTTGATCTCCGATTCGATGGCTCGGCCTCGGCATCCACGCTTTTTTATCGATGGGCTGCTGAGAAATGCGACGGCCGCAACGCCATAGTTATCGACTACACCACTGGAGGCGATAACACAGGCCGCGAAAACTTCCTCGCTGGATTAGTCGACGGTGGCGTGACTGGATTGGCTGCTTCGAAATACGAACTTGAATCACACAGTGAAATTGAAGATTTCGAGTATGCGCCGGTAGACCTCACTGCGGTTGCAGTAGTTGTAAACATGCGAGACCCTATGACCGGTGAGCCAGTTACGGATCTCACTCTCAGCCCGCGCCTCGTAGCACGCCTGATCACGGATTCGGATGTTACGAACCTTTTTACCGATCCCGAATTTCGTCGCCTGAATGCAAGGGTCAGGTTGCCACTAAACGGGCTTGAGTACCCCGTGTTGCGAGCAGAAAAAAACTCTGACTCCTACATAGTCACTTCGTGGCTGGTCAGCGATGAGGACACATCACT
>JBIIRE010000079.1:0-7691 GCA_044341655.1 Ilumatobacteraceae bacterium
TGACGCTCAATTCATCTCAGGCTCAATCATGCCGTCGATGATGTTTATTGGAAACCTTAACTATGTTGTGATCGCGGTGATCGGTGGCCTGAAGGTTTCGTCGGGAGCGATGAGTCTCGGTGATGTGCAAGCATTTATCCAATACTCGCGCCAGTTCACTCATCCACTCACGCAAGCTGCATCAACAGCAAACGTGCTGCAATCCGGAATGGCGAGTGCCGAGCGTGTCTTTGAGTTGCTCGATGCTCCCGAGCAAGAGCCAGAAGGTGAAACTCATTTGGCAGGCAATGTGCAAGGCCGAGTTGTGTTCGATGACGTCTCATTCTCATACAGCAAGGATCGCAAGCTGATCGAGAATCTGTCGTTTGTTGCAGAACCTGGTTCAACTATTGCGATTGTCGGGCCAACCGGTGCTGGTAAGACAACGTTGGTGAATCTCATCATGCGGTTCTATGAACTTGATGGGGGCGCGATCACTCTCGATGGTGTCAACATCGCCGATCTTCCTCGCAGTGAGTTGCGATCAAACATCGGAATGGTTTTACAGGACACTTGGTTGTTCAACGGCACGATTAAAGAGAACATTGGATATGGAAATCCGTCCGCCACAGAAGAACAGATAGTCGCCGCGGCCAAAGCCACTTATGTAGATCGATTCGTTCACTCTCTTCCCGATGGCTATAACACTCACCTGACTGGAGAAGGAGAGGCAGTCAGCACGGGGGAGAAGCAGTTACTGACAATTGCGCGCGCATTTCTCGCCGATCCTGCAATTCTGATCCTCGACGAAGCAACGAGTTCAGTTGACACCCGCACAGAGGTATTGATTCAAAAAGCAATGGGTGCTCTGCGAAAGGGCCGAACGAGTTTCGTGATTGCGCACCGACTATCGACTATTCGTGACGCCACGGTGATACTCGTGATGGAAAACGGCACCATTGTTGAACAGGGCTCGCATGAGGAGCTGCTGGAGCGACAGGGCGCGTACTACAGGCTCTATCAGTCGCAATTCTCCGCACCTTCAGTTGAACTTGACTGAGCCTTCATCGTGGGCGTCGTTTTCACACTAGGTTGATTCAATTACCGAGGGGGCAGTATGAGTGACAAAAAGCAATTCCTGGTCTTTTCCAATCCGACACCCGGCAAGGAAGACGAATACAACTCGTGGTACGACAACCAGCATCTCGCTGATGTTTGTGCAATCCCAGGTGTAAGTGGTGCAAGCCGCTACAACCTTGTTCAACTTGATCCGAATGTGACACCTGCACATAAGTACCTGGCTGTGTATGAACTAGATGGTGACCCTGCTGCAGTATTCGCTGAACTCGGAGTGCGTGCAGGTACCGACAAAATGCCGATGAGTGATGCACTAGACCTTTCGACAATCGGCATGAGTATCTGGGAACCGCGTTCTTAAGACAATCAAAACAGAGAAAAAAATCTCGAGGAATTCAACATGTCAAACACCGGTGGTGCTGTAGATATTTATTTTGAAACGCACGGCGACAAATCAAATTCTCCACTGCTATTAGTGAATGGATTCAGTAACCAACTGGTTAGTTGGCATCCCGAACTGATCGCGGCGCTCGTGAATCGTGGATTCTTTGTAATCGTTTACGACAATCGCGACGTCGGGCTATCCACACACTTTGATGGAGTTAAGGCGGACATCTCCGCTGTGTTGGCCGCGCGCAAGGCAGGCAAGCCGTTTGAGGGAATGATTCCTTACACGCTTACCGATATGGCCAGCGATGGCATTTCTGTTCTTGACGCACTTGGAATTAAGGCGGTGCACATTGCTGGGATGTCCATGGGTGGAATGATCGTGCAGCGCATGGCGATTGATTTCCCAGAGCGCGTGTTGTCTGTGTGTTCAATCATGAGCCACACCGGAGAGTCCGCATACGGTCGCAGCACTGAAGAAGCCAATGCAGGGTTGATGTCGATGCCGCCATCTGATCGCGAGGGATACATCAAGCACACGGTTGAGAACACGCGCATCTGGGCCACCAAATATCACTTTGATGCTGATGCAGAAGCCGATCGTGCGGCGCGTCAATATGACCGTTGTTTCTACCCCGAAGGGCCAAGCCGTCAGTTCGTTGCAATTCGGACGGCTGCACCACGCAATGAAGATCTCGCAAAACTGAAAGTTCCACTACTTGCGATACATGGTCGTCATGACACTTTGATCACGTTGTCCGGTGGTGAGCGCACTGCTGAAGTGACACCGGATTCGCGGCTGCTCGTACTTGATGGCATGGGGCACGATCTTCCGCGTCCGTTGTGGCCAGCGATCATCGACGCGATCTATTCAAACGCTGAACGCGTCTCTGTCTGATTCCAAATGGTCGGGGAGGGGGGACTTGAACCCCCGGCCTCCTGCTCCCAAAGCAGGCGCGCTACCAAGCTGCGCCACTCCCCGGTTTTCTAAAAGGTTACTTGCCCGACCTCTTTGCGGCTTTGGCGAGTCGTTTTGCAGCACGCCCAATGGCAGCAATATTGCGGTGGTCGAGGTCGCCCAGCTCGACGCCGTTGTCAAACAAGACGCGGTAGCGCTGCCAGTTAAAACCGTTGGCGAGTATGACTTTGCCCTCGGTTCCCTCAGGCACGCCATCGAGTTCGACGGTGGCTGTGACCCGATCTCCAATGGTTAGGTCGATTTGATCCTTATGGGGATTGGCAAGAGCGTGCGGCTTCCAGAACGGCATGGTTACATCTTGCCCCAAGTGATGGTCTCTCAAGTAACCATTCAAGGACCCGACAAGTAGACTCTCACCCTTGTGAAGAGCACTGTTGCACCCCTCGAAGACAACAAGGTCAAGCTTTCTGTTGAGATTGATGTCGCCGAATTTGACCAAAGTATTGATGATGCGTTCAAAAAGATCGCCAAAGAGGTTCGCCTGCCTGGGTTTCGCCCCGGTAAAGCACCGCGAAAACTCCTTGAGGCCCATGTCGGTTTAGCCGTGGCCCGTGCTCAGGCACTGCAAGATGGCATCCCGCAGTTCCTTGCCAAGGCGGTTAAGGAACACTCAGTCGATCTGATTGCTCCACCCGACATCAAAATCACTGCCGGCGAAGAAGAGGGCCCGGTTGCTTTTGATGCCGAGTGTGAAATTCGCCCTGAAATTCAAGTCGGGGGCTACAAGGGTTTAAAGGTTGAACTCACCTCGCTTGAGCCAACCGATGAAGAACTTGAAACAACTATCAAAAATGAAATGCGCCGCCACGGCTCACTTAGTGACGTGGAGCGAGCAGCAGCACATGGTGATTTTGTTGTCGTTGACATCGCCGGCACCCGCGATGGTGAGCCTGTTCCTGGCCTGAACACCGATGACTGGACCTACGAAGTGGGTAGGGGTTGGGTATCGCCGAACTTTGACGACCAACTCGTCGGCGCAAAAGCTGGCGATGAACTCAAATTTGTTGGCACCCCGAGTGGCACCGAGGAGCCCGCTGATTTTGTGGTGAAGATTCACCGTGTGCAAGAACTCGTTATTCCTGATCTCACCGATGAATGGGTGAGTGAGAATGTTGGCGAAGGTGACCTCGACACCGTTGATGCTTACAAGGCGAGCATTCGTGAGCGCTTGACCGACATGAAGGTTGGGCAAGTGCGTAGCACTGTTGTTGACAAGGTTGCAGAAGCGCTTGCAGGTCTCGTGGATATCGACGCCCCAAAGTCGATGGTCGATTCCGACATGCAGCAACGCCTGCAAAACACACTTCGTCAGTTTCAAGCACAGGGCATCGCAATTGACCAGTGGTTGAGTGTCACCGGCCAGACAACCGATGACTTCATTGAAAACATTCGTACTCAATCTGAGCGTGCGGTGAAGGTGGACCTCGCATTACGTGCAGTAGTGCGTGCTGAAGCCATTGAAGTAGATGAAGTCGATCTAAAAGGCGAGTACGACCGCATTGCCATGCAAGTCGGTGAAAATGCTGAAAAGGTTCGGGCGGTCTACGAAAAGAACGATGCAGTTGATGAACTCGTAGTTGAGATCGGCAAGACCAAAGCCCTTGATTGGCTACTTCACAACGTTGAGATGGTTGATGAAAATGGCAATAGGTTGGAAAACGACAATGTTCTTGGGCATGATCACAGTCATGATCACGATCACGACCACGACCACGATCACTGATCAGAGGGACACATGAACTTCCAGAATTACTACATTCCAAATGTCACCGAGCAGACCAGTCGTGGTGAGCGTGTGTACGACCTCTACAGCCGTTTGCTCAAAGAGAACATCATTTTCCTTGGCACACCAATTGACGACACGATCGCCAACCTCATCTGTGCGCAGTTAATTCACCTTGAGAGTGAAAACCCTGACAAGGACATCAACATCTACATCAACAGCCCCGGTGGCGATATCACTGCATTATTCGCGATCTACGACACCATGCAGTTCATCAAGAACGACATCGCCACAATTTGCCTCGGCCAAGCCGCTTCAGCTGCTGCGGTTTTGCTTGCCGCTGGCACCAAGGGCAAGCGCCTCGCATTGCCTCACGCCCGCGTGATGCTGCACCAGCCCTACGGCCAAGTGGGCTACGGACAAGTCACGGACCTCGAGATCGCCGCCAAAGAGATTCTGAGGATGCGTGACCTCCTTGAGGAAATCCTTGCTATTCATACAGGCCAGCCAATTGAGCGCATCCACCAGGACACCGACCGCGACTTCGTAATTGAAGCGAACGAGGCTGTCGAGTATGGGATTATTGATGAAGTAATCACTGCGCGTCACCTGGCCGACAAGTCAGGCCCGATTCGCTAATTCCGCAATCTGGGAGGTCACCAACATGGCGAAGTTCGGCGACACTGGTGAACTCCTGAAGTGTTCCTTCTGTGGCAAGTCACAGAAGCAGGTGAAAAAGCTCATTGCCGGTCCCGGCGTGTACATCTGCGATGAATGCATCGACCTTTGCACCGAGATCATCGAGGAAGAGCAGGGTCAGAGCACCGAAGCGCGCCTTGAAGAGTTGCCCACTCCTCGAGAGATTCGTTCATTCTTGGATGAATACGTGATCGGTCAAGATCAAGCCAAGCGCGTGATGTCGGTGGCGGTTTACAACCACTACCGCCGTATTCAATATCAACAAGAACTCGGCACCGCCCGCCGCGACGAGGTCGAACTCGCAAAAAGCAACATCCTTTTGCTTGGGCCAACCGGCTGTGGCAAGACCCATCTAGCGCAGACCCTTGCTCGCCTGTTGAACGTTCCGTTTGCGATTGCCGACGCCACCGCATTGACCGAGGCTGGATATGTCGGTGAAGACGTTGAAAACATTCTGCTCAAACTCATTCAAGCTGCTGACTTTGATGTCAAAAAAGCCGAGACCGGAATCATCTACATTGACGAAATCGACAAGGTTGCGCGTAAGAGCGACAACCCATCAATTACCCGCGATGTGTCCGGTGAAGGAGTGCAACAAGCGTTGCTGAAGATCCTTGAAGGCACGGTTGCATCGGTTCCTCCTCAGGGCGGTCGCAAGCATCCGCACCAAGAGTTCATTCAAATCGACACCACGAACATTCTCTTTATTTGTGGTGGTGCATTCGCTGGGCTTGAGGACATCATCGAACAGCGCATCGGGCACAAGGGTGTTGGCTTCCATGCCACTGTGAAGTCCCAAGCCGAGAAGGATCCTGGCGCCTTGTTCGCGCAAGTGCTTCCTGAAGATTTGCTCAAGTTCGGCATGATTCCTGAGTTCGTTGGGCGTCTACCTATGGTTGGCGCAGTCCATAGTCTCGATCGTCCAACTTTGATTCAGATCCTCACCGAGCCAAAGAACGCTCTCATCAAGCAGTATGCAAAGTTCTTTGAGTTCGAAGACGTGGAACTCACATTCACGCCGGCCGCTCTTGATGCAATTGCTGATCAGGCACTGAAGCGTGCAACTGGTGCACGCGGATTGCGGGCAATTCTTGAAGAGTCCCTGCTGGCCACCATGTACGACATTCCGGGCCGTGATGATGTCGGCAAGGTTGTTATGGATGTCGATGCTGACGCCAAGATCAGCGCCACGGTGATGCCGCGTGCGGCTGCTCGCATTACGCGACCGCGCCGCGCCGCTTCCTGACCTGGAGGAGTCGTGGATTACGACGCCGCGCTGCGGTACCTAGACGCCAATGCCAATTACGAACGCACTGGCAAGGTTGATACGCCGTCTGTTGAAGGCATTGCAAAGCTCATGGACATCATGGGCAACCCACATCTCGCATATCCGGTGATTCACATCACGGGAACCAACGGCAAGGGATCAACAGCTCAGATAATCACCCGGATTCTGATGGCTCATGGTCTTACAGTTGGCACCTACAGCAGCCCTCATCTACACCGCGTGAATGAACGCATAACCCGAGATTGTGAACCCATCTCTGATGAAGAATTTGGTCGTGTGATGGGGGAGGTCGCCGATTTGGAGACTCTCGGCGGCGTAAGCCCCAGTTATTTCGACATCCTTACAGCAGCTGGTTTTTCTTGGTTTGCAGACGCAGGAATTGACGTGGCCGTAATCGAAGTTGGAATGCTTGGTCGTTGGGATGCAACCAATGTTGTGCAGTCAGCCGTCACGGTCGTCACGAATGTTGCTCTTGATCACACCGACTATGCGGGCCCGACGCGTGTGCACATTGCACGCGAAAAGTCAGGTATCGCCAAACCCGATGCACCCATGGTGCTCGGTGAGAATGACTCGGAAACCCTCAATGAGTTCATGGCCGCCGGAGCCAAAGAACTCGTGATACGCGGTGAACACTTTGATTGTGTTGACAATCACTTAGCACTTGGTGGCCGGATGATTGATGTGAAAACTTCACGTGCCGATTACCGCGAGCTGTTCGTGCCATTGCATGGCAGGCACCAAGGCTTGAATGCGTCAATCGCAATTGCGGCAGTAGAAGAATTTTTTGCTGCACCCTTAGACATCGACGTGCTTACAGAAGGGCTCTCGTCAGTTCAGATGCCAGGTCGCTTCGAGGTGCTCGGCCACCAACCTCTCGTGATTATCGATGGTGCGCACAATCCTGCTGGAGCCGATGTATGTGCAGAAGTTTTCTTTGATGACTTTGATCCTGTTGGCCGGCGCATACTTTTGGTCGGTTGTTTGGTCGGAAGAGATATGACCGCGCTGCTATCGGCGTTGCGAGCAGATGAATTTGACTCCGTTATTTGTGTGACTGCCCCGTCGCCAAGAGGTGTTGCAGCCGAGGAGCTCGCAGCACACGCCAAAGCACTTGGCTGCGATGATGTTGTGGCGGTTTCATCCGTTGCACGTGGCTGTGATGTGGCATTAAATAACGCCACATCCGATGATGCCGTACTGATCACTGGTTCGCTTTATGTAATAGGGGAAGCGCGCGAGCACTTGCGTCGCAAATTGCCGTAGTTGGGGCTCTTGCATTGATGGCAACTAGCCTTTAAGGCATGTCAAACCGCACCCTTGTATTACTTAAGCCAGATGCTGTCGAACGCCAACTTGTTGGTCAACTACTTTCGCGTTTTGAAACCAAAGGTCTAAAGATCGTTGCCATGGAGTTACGCAAACTCGGCAATGACATTCTCGAGCGCCACTATGAAGAGCATGTTGGCAAGGGTTTCTACGCCGATCTAGTTGCGTTCATGTCACGTAATCCGGTGGTGGCATTGGTGCTTGAAGGCCCAGAGGACACCTGGGAGATC